>JABXJU010000177.1 GCA_013375405.1 Candidatus Helarchaeota archaeon | reverse complement strand
CATCCTCCTCGAGGACGATCTCGAACCCGGTCTTACCATATATGCTGCGCTTGATCTGGGCCACAAAGAGGACCAGATCCATATTCGCGCGCTTGTTGAGCTCGTCGACGTCCTCCTTGACGAATTTGAAGTCGTCAACGTTGACGTCTTCGCTTGTGGACTCAAGGACTGTCTTGAAGCCAGCTGTCATGGTGGCGATGTAGGCGTTGGTCACGATGCATTTGCGGACGAGCTCATCCTGGCGGAACCAACGGTAATCCTTATCCATACCCTCGTAGTAGGTGCTGGTCGTCGGTGTCGTCGTCTCACCGTATCTTTTGGCCTTGGGAAGGCTGGCCTTCCCGTAGAAGAATCGCCGTATCACGTGGAACAGGCCAGGCCAAGGCCGTTTCGACATCAACGCTCCCTCGATCTGCGCCTTGCGATGTCGAGGATCTTGACGCCCGGCTGCTCCCTGAAACATTTCCAGGGATCTCGCTCGCTTGGACGTTCTCGACCCATAACGGCCTTAGGCGGGTGCTTCTCGGGCAAGGATCAAGCCTCTGTGAGATGAAGATTGGTCGATAGTCGTAAAAACGTGATTGGGGAAAAGTAGTAAGAGGTAGCAAGAAAGACTTAATATTCATACCATGAATTTAAAAATTGAATGTCGGAGAAGAAATTAAAACAAGAGAAGATCTCCATCGGGGTATATCCAGACGTTCTAAAGATGATCGATGAATTAGCCGATAAAGAACATAGATCACGATCGAACATGCTCGACGTAATTGTTAGAGAATATTTCAGACCAAAAATAGAGGAAAAAACGATTTCTCCCAGGCCATTAGCTCGTAAAGACTAATAAGCTAGACAAGATCTGACAACTATCGCGTCGCGCAAGGTAGGCGCGCGCTCCCGCGCGCGAAAATCACGCGTACCAAGGTTTTATATACGATTTTCCGAAAAGCTTAGAATTTATTAAATGCTTAATCTTATTAGTGAACTTAGTAAAGTGGATGTCCCCATGGCACAAAATGACAATAGCCAAAAGGAAACGCTTCATTTCGAAGTAGATAGCCACCTTCTCCTTGAATTAGGAGAACGACTCGTTGCTAAACCTTCAATAGCTCTTGCAGAATTGGTGAAAAATTCATATGATGCGGATGCAACTTCCGTTACGATAACTTTTATTGATGTATCTAAGGAAGGCGGTACGATTATTGTAGAGGATACTGGCGAGGGAATGACACTTAAGGATATAAAAACTAAGTGGATGAGAATAGGAACCGATGAAAAAGAAAAAAATCCAATATCGAATAAATATAAGAGAACTCGTACAGGAAGTAAAGGGATTGGTAGATTTGCATGTAGATTAATTTCTAAAATACTAATTCTTACTTCAACTGCTATTATAAATGAAAAAGAAGAAAAAGAACGTATTCGTGCAATTTTTGAATGGGGCAAAATAAAATCCGGTAGTTTAGTAAACGATTTTTCAGTCGAAGTAAGTGTTGAAAAAGTGTCAGTTACAGAAAAAACTGGAACCAAACTTGTGTTGCAGGATACAAGAAACCCTTGGTCTGAGGATGTTCTAAATTCCTTTAAAAAAGAGATTCTTGGCTTAGTCAATCCATTTCCGTGGGAAATTGAGGAATATATTATAAAGGGCTTAGAAGGAGACGATCCTGGCATTAAAATTAATATAATATCTCCTGAGCATCCAGAAATTGAGGGGTTATTATCTGATTCCATTTTAAAAACATCATGGGGCAAGCTAGAAGGTTATATTGATGAAAATGGTAAAATTATGTATAAAGTAATAATTACTTCAACTGGACGAGAATATGATCACCAACCACCGATAAAAATTCGTATTTTAGGTCCAGCATCGTTTTCCCTTTATATGTTTTCTTTGGAGAGATTATTTGCAGAGGTTCCAGGAATTACTTTAAGAGATCTTAGAAAATTAGCTAGTGAATATGGAGGAGTTAAGGTCTTTCTGGATGGATTTAGAGTATTTCAATATGGGGAACCTGGAAACGATTGGCTAAAATTAGGATATGATAGGAGTAGGCGACGTTCTAGTACTCCTTCGATTTTGAGAAAGGAAGCAGAAGGTCTAGAGAGACCAATGCTTTCACTTCCTAGTAATAGTCAATTATTTGGAGCGGTATTTTTATCCCGAAAATTCAACCCAAAAATATCAGTCACAGTAACTAGAGATCGACTTCTCGAAAATCGAGCTTTTGATGAGCTCCAACAATTTGTAAGGACTGGAATAGATTGGATGACAATCAAATACGCTGCTCATAAAGCACAAATAAAAAAAGAGCAAGAATCAGAAAAAAAGACGGACCCAATTACAACTTTAACTACCATTGAAAAAATTGTAGATAAACAAAGAGATATTCTAGGAGAAGAAACGACTAACGTCATTCAACAATACATACATTTGGCAAAGGAAGATGTGATAAAACAACAAGAAGAATCAATCACCCACATATCGATGCTACGTGTGTTAGCCTCAACTGGTACAATGATTACTGTTTTTAATCATGAGTTGAGTGTGATTCATCGACGTTTAATGGAAATTGCTTCAGATCTTCAACAATTTCTAGGCTCCCTTCCTTCAAGTCAAAAAAATGATTATAGAATAATTTTATCAGACATTAAGGCTTGGGGATTTAGCATTAAAAGACTAGCTAGTATGATTGGCCTTATGCTAGGAAGAGATGCTCGTGAGAAAAAAAGAGATCTTTCTTTACGACTTGCGGTTGATAAAATGTTTGCTCCATTTCAAAGTTATTTAGATGATAGTGGTATTGAACCTATTAATAATGTACCTGCTGATGTTCGTACGCCACCAATGTACGAATCTGAATTACATTCAATATTGGTGAATTTAATGACAAATTCAATAAAAGCTTTAAGCGAAGTAGAAGAGAGAAAGATATTGGTAAAATCTCAATATGTAAATAAGAAATTAGTTATAGAATTATTAGATACTGGCTGTGGACTTGAGCCTGAACGATGGGAGGAAGTTTTCGAACCATTTGTATCATATAGCGACCCAGATTTAGATTTTGGTTTTGGAACGGGTTTAGGTCTAACAATAGTACGAAATATTGTGGTGTCTTATGAAGGCAAAATTAATTTTACTAATCCGCCAGAAGGATGGAGCACGTGTCTTAGAATAGAACTACCGAGGTGAAAAAATGGATAGAGAAATAGATATCCTATTGATAGATGAAGACCCACGAGATTCCGAAAGATTTCCGCGAATATTGTCTGAAGAAAGAAAGATTCACGTAAGGTCCGTACCTCCTCCTCAACATATTGAGGATATATCATTAACTTCAACTCCAGATCTTTTCTTAATAGATTATCTTCTTACTCAACGTCAAAAAACAGGAGAATATGTGAGTTATAAAGGAGGCACTATTGCAACATACATATCGGAACAAAACCCTGAAATTCCTTTAATATTATTTTCTACAAGATATATCTTAAATCAAAACCCAAATTATTTGGAACAAGTGCAAGTTGTTGATGATATACTTTATAAGGATGATGTAAATGAGGATGTTGAATATGCAAAAAAATTTCTAATAACTATAGTTAATGGATTTAATAAAATCAAGTCAATAGATATAAAGAAAAGAAACTGGAAATCTTTAGTAGAATTAATGGGTGCAAATAAATATGAAGAAGAAAATCTACAACTTTCATCCCCTCCAAAACCCATGGCTAATGGATTATTGAGGATTCATAGTGTAGCAAAATGGATATTGCAGGTACTATTTAAATATCCAGGAATTTTTTATAACTCTCTCTATGCTGCTTCAGCTCTTGGGATTAGCGAATCTTCATTTCTACGTAAGGGAGTGCAATTATATTTCGAAGATGCCTTGTATGATAGAGTTTTTTCTGAAATGGAAAAAAGATGGTGGAAAGGAAGACTCCAACAAATAGGTTTTAAATTTATTCAAGATGCTAACTTAAAACCAATATTATCGAAAAATTTTATGATTGCATTCCAAAAAATTACTGATATTGAGTTAGAGCCTTCCATTTGTGTTACTAGCGGTGAGACGCACGCAAACACTGTATGTTATATATTAAATAAACCTGTAAAAATGAAATATACAATTGGATATTTACCAGATGAACGACCAGAATCAATGGAACAAGCAAGAGTATCATACAAAGCAGTGATTGAAAAAGATATTAAAGAAGAATTAATACCAAAAGCAGATGCCGAACGTTTACCCTCAATCAGAGGAGGTTAAATATTGAATTCTCATAGAATGTCCACTAATTTAAATCGCTTGGCAAATTTACTGAAGAGAAAAGGATTAATCACTCAGAATTCATGGAGAATATTATATGAGGTTGCACAAAGTATCCGAGCAGGCTCTGAAGAGAACTGGGAACTAATAATTACCCCTGATAACCCACTACAATTCATAAAAGCCGAATTGGATGATAGGGTTAAACCAGACATTTTTTGTGAAATTACAGCATCAGGTAATGAAGATTATCCACTTACTCATTTGCGCCTTGTTTTAAGAGCTTGGTCAATACAAGAAAATCTTAGCTATAGACCTGAATGGGATTCAGAAAAGATAATGGAAAGATTAAAGGAGTATTATACGATTGATAGAGTAATATCTCGTTGTCATTATGATAATTGTAGCGTAGATCAATATGCTCCATATTATCATTTTCAGTTCCACGGAACTCCACATGTTGATGAGTTATACTGGTTTCCACATAATGTTGAATTACCACACTTTCCTTCCCCACCTATTGACCTGATATTAGCTTGTGAGGTAGTTGTAGCGACCTTTTTTCCAACTATATATTATGAATTATTACAAAAAGGCGAATGGAGAAAATTAATAAAAGAAAGTGAAGAGTTTATATTAAAAAAATATTATGAAAGATGTAAAAACTATCTGGATAGCAGCCCCCCTGATCAAACACTATTAGATAGTCTATGCAATCAACCATCTTAAATTATAGTTGATTTTTATGGTAAAAAATAACTCTATTAAAAAGATGTATAGAAAATATCACACACCAATGAAGTTAGCACAAGCGATAACCCATTGGGCTATTAATGAACCTGATCTAAAAATACTTGATCCAGCATTTGGTAGGGGAGTATTTGCTCGTGCATGGAACAGTAAGAGCATTTATCTCATAATTTAATGAGAAATATCTCATTACGTAATTAGATATCTCTAAAGCGCGCGCATTAAAATTTCTTTTATGAAATTTAAATAATATAAATTTTAATACATGCGTTTTAGACGTCTATTTTTTAAAGACAAGTATGCTTTTTTTAGTTTATCAATATCATTATTATTTATTTTAAAATAATCTACTAATACAATTTCATCTATTAATTCAATAACTCTATTAATTTCATTTTTTCTTAATAATAAATCGATTTCGTTAGAAATTATTTTTAACTGTTTTTTAATTTCTATATTTTTAATATTTGGAATTAAGATGCTTTCTGCTTCTTTTGTCTCTAATTTTAATACACCTCCGCCATAACTACGTCCTCTTAATTCGATACTTAATAATGTTAATGTATTATAATATGCTGGAATAATAAAATCTATGTTTTTTTTATCTTTAAAAAATACACCATGAATTGTATTAGAATTTGAAACATTGGCTTCATTCAAACAAAATTTTGGTATATTATTTGACATATATGTTAAGAAACAATCAGGAATTTTTACATATGGAACAGAATACCAAGGATCCCTTTTACGTGTTTTGTATCCTAAATTAACTTTATACTCAATTCCATTTTCTAGATATTTCCAAACGTTAGTATTTTTTATATTATTATCATTTTTTTCAATATAAAGAAGACAACATTTTTCATTATTATTATATAAATAATCCCAATCTTCTTTTGAGAAAACTAATCCCGTTAAAGAGGAAGATTTTCGAATCACTTTTTTAAGATACTTTTTTTCTATATTCCATTCATTTATTTCATTTTTAGATAATATAAAAAATTTATTATTTCCTGTAACAAATCCGATATCAACACTAGCAAATTCTCTAAAAGGAATATAAAATCCATTTTTAATAAAATTTTTCAAAATATTATATTCTTCAACATTTATTAAATACTTACTCCATTTATCACCAGATTTTAATGGATTAACCATTATTGATTCATTTGCATTACTTAAATTTAATTTTTCTAATTCAGTTCCATCTTCCAACCTTATTATTATTAAACCTCTTTTTCCTTCTTTTTTATCTGCTAAAAGTAATAAAGTATCTTCTAATACTTCTGGAAATACTTTCTTCTCAAATGCAATAATAGTTACACTATGATAATGTTTAAGAAGAAACTCTCGAACATTTTTCGCATAATCAACGTAGAGCAACTCTCCAGGAACTACCATAGCTAATTTTCCATCTTGTTTCAAGAAACTCGTTGCATGGACCAAATATGGCGCCCAAGAACTAGCAAGATTCGTGAAAGTTACACCCATTTCCTTTGACACAATTTGGGCCTTTTCCCTCGTTCTGCCTTTGAATCTATGATACCTGATATATGGTGGATTACCTATGATAGCATTAACTAATGGAATTGTAATTCCAAGATATTTTCGGGATGTTTGTGGACGAAGATCGAAAAAATTCATATTTAATATATTGTGACACTCATATCCCGAAAACTCAGAAAGTAATTTTTTTGAATATAAATATGATTTTTCATCCAACTCTACACCAAATATTTGATTTATCGCTTTTTCGGAAACAACTCCAAGTTTATTAAACCTATATAAAGATTCAATCAGAAAAATCCCATCACCCGCACCAGGATCTAATACTATATCGTCTTGTGATGTAATCGCCCATTTAACTAGAAATCTTGCCAAGGGTGGGGGTGTAAAAAAGGCCCCTATTTCTTTTCTCCATTCGTCCATCTTTTCATTTAATATCTACACTTAATTCTTTTTAGATGTTCTGATAGTATTGTTACTTCTAAAAAAATTTTTAAAATGGAAATTTTTAAAAAGGTATCTTTATAAAGTAAATTTGGCTGAAAAGTGACAATAAATATTAAAGATTTTCCAAAACCAAATTTTTCTGAATTACCAGATTTATATGATGATCTTGATCAATTAGCTATACGAATCATAAATGTAATTACTAGTTTAAACAAAAAACTATATGACTCATTACATCAGAAAATATATTTTAACAAAATGAGTAAAGAAGATTTAAAAAATTTAATATCAAATGATCCAGATGCTTTAGTTCCTGCTTTTGTAAAAAATTGTGGATTAAGCATAAGGGAATTTGAAAGATTATATGGAATAAAAAATATTTATAAATTAAGAAATCCTCGAAGATGGGATCCACACCTAGATAGAGATGCAAAAAAATTAATTGATATAATATCATCATTATTTGAAAATCTAGAATTATCACTAGAAACATTTCTATATACTTTTTATAAAATGTGGGAAGCTGATGAAAAACGACATTATAGAGCTAAAAAAGCTGAAGAACAGGTAAAAGAATTTTTTAGGAGAAAAGGGTATAATTGTGATAAAGTTACAAATCCAGTAGAACTTGATGCAGCAATTCCCCCATCATCAGATCCTAAAAATGTACTTGTTGGCATACCTATCCGTACAGGAGTCAGAAGAGACCTTGTAAAAAGAGCTAAAGAATATTCCTCCGAATTTGATGACTTTAGAGACAAATTTCCTAATGCTAAAATAATAATTGTATTTAGAATTCCACAACACGAGTTAGAAAATAAAGAAGGAATAAGACATACTATCAATGCTCAACGTGAAGGAAAAGAATCTTATGATTGTTTAGTATTTCAGGATGAATTGGATATAGCGTTACAAAAACTTGAAGAATGGAAAATACCCAAAAAAAATAAGAACCATAAAATGAATAACCTTACTCGCTGGTTGAAAAAGCCTTAATACTATTCACTCGTGTTCGCGCGTGCACAGCGCGCGCGGATATTATTGAACCTGCAACAAACCCTAATCACAAGGGATTTTTCCATAGTGTTACACTGGGGCTATTACTGATTCTCCTTACAAGTTTAACATTAACTTCCGAAGAAATAGAAGAAAACAGTAAGCTATTATTTGGTATAACCGGATCGAGTTATCTGAGTCATTTACTACTAGATTTTGGAACAATAAAGGGCCTTCCACTTCTTTAAATCAAGTTCAAAAGAGCGAAAAAACTAAAGAGTCAATCTGAATTTTCGATATGGTTCGACTACTTCTAGGGTCACAACATCCTTCTTGCCTTTTTTCTCAAGGGAATCCTTTGGAGAGAGAAGACCATTTTTCCTTATCCAATTCTTTAGAACATTGAAACCTGTTCTACTTTTAGCGACCCTAATTTCAGGACATCCTTTTCAGAAAGAAGATGGCAGAGAGGATGTACATTCATCGCCATCGATTTCAATTATTACATCATTATTCTCTTTAGAGAAGTGTTTCCTTCTATTAGGGGAGCCAATATAGACACCCGGTTGGTAACCGGACCAGATAATGCAAATCATCTTCTCTCCTTTCTTACTCAAGGTTCTCGACCCCAATCTTGTATAGTATATTGAGTTAAAAGTAAATATTACTAATGCACGCGCGTCTATATAGAAACGGTGCGAAGATTTGGAGCTCGTTTTAACAATTGAACTAGTTCCTTCAACAGCATGGAACAAGTCAATATATCAAATGCTTAGGAAAAGAAGGCGTTTGTGGAATCGTATTAAATTTGAGATCTACCAGAGAGAAGGCCATCAATGTTATATCTGTGGTTCTACAAAGGGAAAGCTTCAAGCTCATGAGTTCTGGGAGTATGATGATAAAAACCACATCCAAAAGTTGGATGCCATACACCACCTGTGCGACTACTGCCACAAGATCAAACACATTGGTTTCTGGTGTCACACGAATGATGGGAGACAGCTTCTATCAAATCAAGGACTTTCATGGCAAGACTTAATCAATCACTTTTGTTTAGTAAATAGCTGTTCTGAAAGTGATTTTTTAAAGCACGAGGATGAAGCTTTTCAGATCTGGAGCAAGAGAAGCAGGCATGAATGGACACAAGACTTCGGAGAGTATCAATCTTTCTTAAAGAACAATCATAACGCGCGTGGGCGAATTCAATAATTATGAGTTATTGATTCGATGGGGTGCTTGTTACACATTTTCTTAATCTCTTTCCAGGTGAATCCAGCTCAAGACTCATCTGAAAACCGTCAACAGAGGAGACCCAATGCCGCAGAGGTCCTCCCCGACACCAACAGACACATGGCATCCTCTAGCCCATCCGTCCATCCCCAGCCCTCCTCTCAGGCGAAGAAGGCCACGCTCTGCCGGAGCTCAGGCC
>JABXJU010000176.1 GCA_013375405.1 Candidatus Helarchaeota archaeon | reverse complement strand
AGAAGGATTAAACCCGGTAAAAAGGAATTTGTCTTTCGCGTCAGATAGCAAAGCAGGATTCCAAACATCACAAAAGTAATGGCGAATCCAATAGTATGCCAGGGATAGCAAAAGCCAAAAAGAACTGAAATTATGATATATGCTGTCCATTCGTTTGTTCTATTTAAGAAAAGAGGCAGACCCCATTTAAAGAAGAAGCTGCACATAGCCCATAATTGAATTAATTTGATTATAAAGAAGAAAAAAAACATTTTCCCCTCGAAAAATGAACAACAGTGCCAGAATAAGGAGATTAAACCATAACCGAATGCAACAACAGTCATGATTGGGACAATATGTCTGATATTCTCAGTCGAATCAGCAAAAGCCTCTTGATTGAATTTAAAAAGTTTTTTAGCTATTTCTGGGAGAAATCCTAAAATGACGAGATTGATAATTGAATGAAAAAAGAGAGGCCCCATTCCTAAAAACGCATCAGCGTCCCACCAATTGTAACCTATTAAAAAATTTATAGTGAAGAATATGATGGTTGAAGCGGAAAAGAAGATAATTTCTACATTTTTTACTTCTCTTTTAGCTACTGGGATTTTTTTCCACTTTAAAATTACGGGAATAATGAGAACTACTATTACAATTCCAAGAACTGCGAGGATTCTCATTGATAGGGCGCCACCTAATGCATCGACGCCTTCCATCCAGCTTAATCCATTTATGGGTGGTCCCCCAACTACTTCAAGCGATAAATATTTTAATACATCCAATGGAAGGAATAAAGCTAAACAGATCAAGACACCAGTAATGAGAACTAATGTAAAATTCGTTTTCGATATCTTAATGTGCATTTCTTTCTCGCTTAAAAAGTAAATTTTTGATTCAAATTATCCAAATTAAAGGAAGATACCTAGGAAATTGAACATACTCCCATAGGGGGAAAGGCTGACAGTTACAAAGCCCAATACAATGGCATGTAAAAGCGTACCAGGAATAACAGAGCCAGTTTTT
Source organism: Candidatus Helarchaeota archaeon (assembly GCA_013375405.1). The sequence goes on along the minus strand of JABXJU010000176.1, from coordinate 8,558 downwards.
CGTTCCATATAAACGCCGAAGAAGACCAAGAGAAGGAAAATCGGAAGCATGAGAATAAGTATCATTGCAATGAAGTAGTTTCCGATTATAATACAAAAACCGAGAATGAGGCCCAGAAACCACGAATATACCAATAGAAAATTGATGAAGGAGATGGCTAAATAGTTAATGATCGGATTTTTGATATGAAGCTTAGATTCTAGAAATGGGATTGCGAATTTCTGAAGAAATACTGAGGAAATAAAGATAATAACAAATAGTATTGCGGAATATAGGAATAAATAGGGGAGTTTTGTGAGGGATGGAATCATTCCTAAATAATTTCGTCCAATGGTTAAATAATAACAAACCCAGAAGAGAAGAGTTAAAATAATGGAATAATACCAAACCTCTTTCTTTTGGGAGATATTCTTTTTTAATATGGATTTTAAAGATATGTTCCACTTCTTGGCCAAACGCCAAGAATAAATAAGTAAATTCACAGTAAAACACCCAACGATCGCTATCATAGCTGCAGTGAAAGCAAGTGGAGTGAAGAGAAAGAGAGGGATGAAAAGGAATATCGTTGGCAGAAGGAGGAACGTAAAAAGATAATATTTTCCGATAAAGGAAAGGAGAGAATGCGTTTCGAAAACTTTGGGATCAATTGGTTCATCACGAGGTGTTTCATTTTCCTTTTTCAATTGAAACTTTTTAGCAAGGATTGTTGCCGAAGTAAAAGTTAATCCTATTAAACTAAAAAAACCAATCCAAGCAAAAGCGTTCCGTATATCAAATGCCACCGAATCCTGAGAAAAGGGAGCTATAGCTCCCCCAAATGAAGTTGTAATCCACTCAGTGGCAGGAATGACAAAATCACGATGCCACGGAGTTATTAAATGATCGGCCCAGGGAACCACATGAATTTTTCGGGCGGTCCCATTGTGAATATAACCGTATTGGGTTTCGAATTCAATTTCATTAATACTCAAGCCGGTTAGATTTACCATTGGGTTTTTCAATTGGTCAGGTGAAATCGCCTCATCCAGAGCTCCAACTATCAGCAAAACATTGCGCGGATTCGTTGTATTTGAGATGTCACCATCTGCCCACGTTCCAACTCCAACCCACGCCTTGACATTGGAATTATTAACGGCATATTGATAAGTAGGTCCTCCACCCATGGAATAGCCCAATAAGGCTATTGCTGACATGTTAGCCAGAGATCCCAGAAGATCAGAAACTTTTGCAATAATGACTTCCAAATCTCGTGTTAAATTTGCGAGGGGACCTTGACTTTGGCCATGACCACTCCAATCTATATTTGCAACAATAAATCCATTATAGGCGAGCTCAATTGCAAAAGTAGTCATCATTTCTTTATTGACAATTACTCCATGTCCCATAATTACTACAGGGGTTGGTTGGGCCAATTCCTTCGGTCGATAGAGATTAAAAGAAATCATTTCATCAGAGTCAGTTTGATGGGTGGTTCTTAATATCTGGGAAGGAAAAAAGTTCAATACCAGGATTCCAATAAGGATTAAACCGATGAAAATAATTAAAAGGCTATATTGAAGTGCTTTAGAATTCAATTTGGATATTCCTTCATGTTTTAATTAAGGAAAGTTAATTTTTTTTATTTAAAGTTTTTTAAAAAAAGAGGTTTAGAGTTTTTTGTATTCTTCCAGTACTTGTTTTGCAACGTCGGTGGTACTACCAAATTTCCCATCTTTCCAATAGCTTCGCGGTACTGCATCTCGAGGAAGGGTTTGCCAATTTTTTTCGACATCCAATCCGCCTTTGATCATATTGGCGACTGCTTGCTCCAATTTTTCTGCTTCTTGTTCATATCCTAAATAATCTAACATTAAAACAGCTGAAAGTATTGTTGCCGTTGGATTAGCAACAGGTTCGCCTTTATAATTTTTTCTGGCTAGAACTGCGGGGGCAGAGCCGTGTGTTGGTTCAAAATAGGAGGTATTTGGTCCAAAGACACCAGATCCTGCAACTCCTAGACCACCAACTATCTCGGCGGCTTCATCGCTTAAAATATCACCTAACATGTTGGGTATAACAATGGTATCATGGTAATCGGGGTATCTCAGAAGACGTCGCGCGAAATCATCAACAATCCACCATTCTACAGTTAATTCAGGATATTCTTCCTCAACAATTTTTGTAATACGTTTGATGAACATCCGGTCTTGTGAGCGTAAGACGTTAGGTTTGCATACAATTTCGATGAGGCCTTTTCCTATTCCTTTTTCTTTTCTTCTTTTGCAAACTTCACAAGCGACTCTTCCAATCCGATCGGTTCCTTTTTTTGAGACAATCCGCATGGCATAAATTGCATCTTTACCCCATTTTTCGAGATCCGTGGGAGTAACAATTCGTTTCTTTGCTAGTTGGCGCACTTTTCCTTCTTTTCCAGCGGCAGCATACATTCCTTCAGTCCCTTCTCGGATAAAGACATAATCGACATTCTCTACTACTTCGGTTTTCATAACAGTGGCCATACCTGGGTAGTACTTAATTGGGCGAATATTCGCATAATTACCAAGTCCCCAGCGTAAATAGGCAATCACTTGAAGGGCAGATTCTTCCGTTGCGCCAAAAAGAACAGCATCAGATTCATCAACAGATTGGCGTGTTTCCGGTGGAAAGGCTGCCCCATGAGATTTTATAGCAGATTCACCCACGGGCATTTTTTTAATTTCTAATCCAGGAAGCTTCATTCCCTCTAGGACTAGAACAGTGCCATCTACGACTAAGGGGCCAATCCCATCGCCGCCAAGCGCGGTTACTACTTTGGTCTTCTTGTCAAGATTAGGGATTTTTAGCGGATTTACCCATTTCTCTTCTTCATCCATATTTTTTCACCTATATCTTTTCAATTAGGAAGTAAGGAGAGTAATCTCCTTAATTTTTGATTTCATTCTACCTATTTGATTTCGTTATAATTACCAAGATTCATTTCTTTTTTAAATATTTTTAAAATTAATGAGTTATTTTTGTATGACTTCTGAGCTTCCCAAACGATATTCATACTTTGATATAAAAATAAGAGAGGAATTAATGAATTGATTCACCAAAGATAGGTGTATTTAATTCTGACTTTATTATCTTAAAAAAATATGGATTATAACCTTTTACAACTATTAGTTGGGCAAATTTATGCAGAAACGCTACAAACATTCTTGAGTATGTTAGTCAGTTTTTTATTACTTTTACTTCGCCAAACGGCATCGTAAATAACGTAGCGATGGATGTATCCACCAATATGCAGAGTCGTATCTTTTAACACAGGGTCGATATTCATACTGGCATTACAGGGATATGAATGATGGTATTTTGAGATTTTTTCCTCCATTTTCTCTAACGGTTCGCTGAATCGAATTAATTGGCGAACGACATAGAACATACAACCACAAGGAGAGGCATGAATGACTCTACCACCCTTAAATTTATTATTCCTGATATCTAACTCCACAATAGGTTTACCAATTTTAAAACAATCTATAAATTCGTCAATATACCTTTGTCCAGTTTTATCCAGAGAACAAAATGGTCTTGGAAATGCTGATTGAATATTATACTCTATAAGTTCAGCTTCCACTTGTTTTTGAAGGCCAAATGGAACCCATTTCCCGTTCTCTACCGGTACAATTACGCCTTTTACACCAAATTCTTGTGCCAATGGAGGGATTCCGGTTAAGAGGTCAGGATGGATTCCGAGAACGAGGAACATATCCACTTCAGGGATATTTGAAGGCAGATATTTTTCAGGCTCTTCGATCATATCCGGAAGATCTTCAAGTGGGGGGAATTGATGGACACCTAAAATATCATTTGCATGTGTTCCAAAATCTAAACGGCAATCATCGCAATAGGGATCACAAGAGGTACAGAATTTATTATAGTTAAGAATATTGCCAACAAATTGCTCCGCGACAGGATCTTGAAAGAACACATACAACTTCATGTTATTTCACACAGTTTTTTTATCGCCTTTTACTCCTATAATCACTTCTTCAATGGGAATATTACTTCCTGCCTGTTTTGCAGCCTCTTTCACTAATGCGGTAAGCCCAAAGCAGCAAGGTACTTCCATATGTACTACCTGTATACTTTTAGGATTGGCAGTTTTAATGATTTGGGCAATTTTTAGTATATATGTTTGAACATCATCTAGTTTAGGACAACAGATAGCAACAGCCTTTCCCTTTAAAAAGTCTTGATGAAAATTGGCGTATGCAAAGGCGGTACAATCCGCGATAAACGCTAAGTCTGCATTTTGGAAATAGGGTGCAAATGGCGAAACTAAATGTAATTGAATAGGCCATTGTTGTAATTCTGATTGAAGTCTCACAGATTCAGTGGTAGTCGCCTCAATTTTTGCCCATTGAAGTGTTTGAGCTCCTGGGCATCCTCCAAAGCTATGTGGATTTGCATGTATATGTTGTTCAGGTGTGCCTTGAGCATGTTCTTGCATATGCTTTATATGGATGTCTAACATCTCTGGTGCTACTTTCTTTATTCGTTCAATTGTTGCATTATCGTCATAAGGTTCAGCTTCTCTTTCTTCGATAGATATGGCGTCTACCGGACATACACCTAGGCATGCACCAAGCCCATCACAATAAAAATCTTTCACCAATCTCGCCTTTTTCCCGTTAGGTGTCTCCACAAGCTGAATTGCCTGTTCAGGACAGTTGGGGATACATTCACTACATCCAGTACATAACTCTTCATCAATCGTGATAATTTTACGAACTGTTTTCGTCATATTCATCACCATATATATTTATGATTAACACTGTTATATTGTTTTATGCGAACATGTACTCATGGTGTTGATAATAATTTCGCTGTTTTTGAAGCAACAATCGTGTAAAATACAAAAAAGAATTATTTTGAATAGAATTTAATTAAATTATCGATTGAGTTGAATACTACATCACAATTGGAAAAAAGAGGTAGATATTTAGCAGCCTTTGCTGAATCTGTACCAATAGTTTTATAGCCAATTAATTCTATAGGGGCAACAACAACACAACAATCAGAATAAATTTTTATATTAGACTGCTCCAAGGATTTTATTAAATTCTCCTTTCTTAATTTTTCTTTAAAGATAGCTGCTGTGGAAATCCAAGCAGGAATCTCAAAAACTCGACCCTTAATCATCTCGATAAGTTCTTTTAGTTCTTGTAGATTTAAGTGAGGGCAACCTATAGAAATTAAATCAGGTTTTGCTGAAGCTGTTGTTAGCTCATTATATACATTGATTAAATCGTTTTGAGTGAAAGAAATTGTTTTTTCAATTATGGTTTCGCTTTTGGGTTTCATATTTGGAATACCTTCAATAAAAAATAAGGGAATAGATCCAGAAGCAGCTCCTGCAGCTGCCAGAGCCTTCAATTGTGTTGTATTAGGGTTAATTCCTTTATAATAGGGGATATTTGAATGTGATCCAGCATAATATCCTAGAGCTCCATAATCAGCCCTGCTAGTTAATTTACATTCCACCTTGATTTCGACATCGGGAGTTCTATTTATGTCTAGATGCATTCCAAGATTTGTAGTAAATCCAGATAATGCGGAGATTAGGGTTTTCACTGCATTTTCTCGATTAGTTTTAACATTTAAAACTGAATTAATATAAGCCACTGCCGAACTTTCGCCGAATGCGACGTGAGAGCCCGATTTAAGTTCTAAGAGATCATAAGGAACACAAGTTACACTCAAATTTGCACCCATTTGTTTAAATAAATTGATAATTTGAGTTTGTTTTTTAGCAAATTGGTTTGGAATTCCTTGTGCTTGCCAATCCTCTAAGTCCATTCCAGCAGGATTTAATGTTGTAGGGACTGTAAATTTAAGCTTTTTGTTTGCAAAATATTTTAGAACTTTAATTCCACCTTCTCCAATAGTTTTATAGGAAACTCCTGCAATTTGAACTCTTTCAATTGGAATAAATCCTTCAGCACCTAGAATTTCTGCCTCTCTAATTAATAAATCCTGTAAAAATTCGGGGAGATGAGAAATTTTTTTGATCTCACCTTCAGGTAATTTGGTAATGGGCTGATCTTGTATTGAAATGGGAATACTTGCTAAAATACAACCGGCAATAACATTTGTGTCTGGTTCTTCTAACACAATTTTTGTAGGAGCTTTATTATTTTCTTTTAATTCAATTAGCGTCATGACACCTACAGTCGATCCAGAACTTATAGGAAAGTGAAGCTCCACCCCTGCGATGGATTGACCGTACAATTCATGATTTTTATCAATAATTTCCCCAGTTTTCCTATCTATTCCATCAAGTAAGGAAATAGGCTGTTTCGTAATTAGCTTTTTAGTCAAGTTTTTTCCTACTCAACTTTAATTTTTCAAATTTAGATCTATCAAATGGGATTTTTCCTTGTTCAAATGATTCTTTTCGAAATTTAAGGGGTTTCGTCGCGTCGATTAAAATTTTAGATCCAAGGTCATCTTCCGCTCTTGGATCTAATGAAGAGCCTTTCACATCAGATAAAATGATGGGATTCGTTTTATCGAATTTGGTATTTAATGTAATGGCTTTTTGAACTTCTAAATCATTGGTTATGTCAATACCCTCATCAGTCACGATTATTATTTTTGTTGAGTAGTGCCCTTTAATCGTGCTGTCTAATACTTTTTTAATGTCAGCTTCAGATTTTTTCTTAATGCTGATTATCGTTTTTAACCATCCAAATCCATTAGGATTTAAATAAACCTTCTGAACATCTACCCCTGATTGTTTAATTTCATCATAAATGACGGGAACGCGGGGTAATCCCATCAAGAATTGGTGATCATTACCAGCGGGTAAGAGTGCGTGATAGATGAAATCTTCTTTTGCTAGAATTTCATCAATTTGCAGAATAGGTTCATTCCGGACAATGTCATACTTTCCAGTGATATCAACAAACGGCCCTTCTGCTGCAACTTTGTCATGTAATAATTTACCTTTAATTATTATCTCCGATTCAGGAAGGCCGTTAATTGTCGGTAATTCCCCTCCTTCTAAAGCAGCAGCAAATTCGAGTTCATTCTCTAGTGGATCAAGCGAGGTCGCAGCAGCAATTTGTACAGAGGGAGGAACTCCAATACATACATTTACTGGTAAATCTTCCCCATGCGCCTTTGCATCGTTGAATATGGTATAGAGGTGGCGTCTCACTATTCTTAACGTGGCTTCCTCATCGTTTACAATTAAAATTCGATGTGTTGAGACGTTTGTTTTATCATCTTTTGTGGCAATTAGAGCGTCGCTTGTTATGTATTTGCCAGCGTCTTTTTCATAATGAGTTAAGATTGGTAAATCATTGATGGAAATTTTCTTCATTTTTGGAATGTTTTTTGCCTCTATCAATTTTCCAAAATGATATCGTGCTTTGAGAAAGAAGGGGATCCATTCGGAAAAATTATTTAACCCAACCGACTTCGCAAATATTGAAGGGGTTGAGTAAATGTTGCCGATTAAGTTGTAAGCTGGAAAATAGACGGGGGTCCCGTCCAATTCTTTTAAAATAGCCGCAATTTCGAATTTTAAATCGAATTTTTCTTCAATAAAAATGGGATTTAAAGTTTTAATATAGGTTCTAAAATTCAATGATCGTTCCTCTCACTTCTTTTCCCTGAAGAATCTTCTTTATTAAATCAGGTTTATTTCCATTGATTAGATATGATTTAATTCCTATAATATTTTTCAGTTCCGAGATTTTGCCTGCCATGGAACCTGTTACATCATCATAAGTTGCATCATAAAGAGAATTCTTTATTTCGTCATAATTATCTTCTGTGATTTCCTCAATCAAATTTTGATCTTTTCCTAGAATTCCATCCACATTCGAGGCGAAAATGATTTTTTGAGGATTTAACGTCTTAGCGAGAAAGACGATGATTTGATCACCAGATAAAATTGAACACTTTTGACTCTTATCAAATGCAGGAACACCAAATAATACCGGGATTAAAGATAATTCTAGAAGATTTTTTATTAATTCATGGTTGAAAGAAATTAATCTTTTTTTATCCATAATAGCAGATGCGGACGGCTGGATTGGAATTGCAGGAAGGTTGAATTCTTGTAAAGTTTGGCATACTTCAGAATTTAAAATGTTTTGTAAGACCTGAGTTCTTGCAAAACTTATAACCTGGTCTGGACGAGTTATTCCTTCATGAATACCAGTTCTTTTTACAATTGGATGTCCAAATGATCCGGCACCATGGACAATAACCAGTTTAAAGGAGTTATTTTTGTAGGCTTCAGCAATTTCTTTGCAGATTCTTCTTAAATTTTTTGTATTGATCGTTGGTTCAGCCACATCTTTTTCTGTAATTACCGAACCACCAATTTTTAATAAGATTAACTCGGTCATTCAAGTTCTACTCATATTTTATGAAAGATTGTTTTAATCCTAATTGCTGATATACCTTACCAACCATAAAATTCACAATATCAGAAATATCCTTTGGATCGTGATAGAATCCTGGCGCTGCTTGTAAAATAACACCCCCAGCCTTTTTAACTTTTAACATATTTTCAATGT
>JABXJU010000175.1 GCA_013375405.1 Candidatus Helarchaeota archaeon | reverse complement strand
CAAAATTACCGTAGATGTAAGCAGGAACGAATAACTGGAAAAAAACTTTAAAAGTTCAAACTGGGTTTTTTTTTAATAATAGTAATTTTAATAATAGTAATTATACTTTCCTTGAAAAGGGAGACGTATGATATGAAATTTGAAAGTGATGAAGAATGTCCTTTGGATTACACCGAAGGGTTAGGAAACCATGATACTCCTAGTCTATGGGTGCGACCCGATCGATTATGGTTTAAAAATTATCCTGAAGGGATACCAAAGACTCTAAAATATGAAGTTATTGAGAAGTTGAATGGGTTATTTTGTGTTTTAAAATTAGCTGCGTTAAATTTTCCTAACAATGTCGCTGTGTATTTCAAACCAAAGGAAGAAAAATATACCTATCGTGAACTATTGTATTATTCACAAAAAATCGCACGTGCTTTACAAGATCTTGGGATTAAGAAGGGAGACCCAGTTGCATTAATGTCGACAAATTGCCCAGAATTTATTATTGCGATGTGGGCTTGCACTAAAATTGGGGCAATTTTGGTACCAATTAACCCTCTACTCAAAAAAAAGGAAGTATCTCACATTTTGAGAGATTGTGGCGATGTCAAGGTTGCGATTGTTCATGAAAAAATTTTAAATCTCTTTAAACGTTCAAGTAAAGAATTTGAGATCGAAAAATTAATCCTAATTAGAAAAGATATAACGGATGAAGGAGAAAGGAAAGGAATTCCTGGAGTCGAGTTGATTTTTTTCTATGAATTATTAAAAAAATACAAGCCTTTAGAAGAAAAAATACCAATCAAAATGAAGGAAGATATTTTTAGTTTATTATATACAGGTGGGACAACGGGGCTTCCTAAAGGAGTAACATTGAGTCATTTTAATGTTATTAGTAATATCAATCAATTAGTAAATTTTAGCGACGAAGAATATGAGGATCTCATTGATGAGACTCTAGGTAAGGTATCCTTTATCGCAGTTCTTCCATTATGCCACTCGTTTGGCGTGATCTCTGTCCTTACATACACAGTCGCTGCTACACAATTAATTGTTTACGATTCACTTGATATTCCCTCTATCCTTGAATCAATAGAAATGTACAAAGTTGAGGCTTTTTCTGGCGTTCCCACCATCTATATAATGTTGGCAAACCACCCTGACTTTAAAAAAAGAGATTTAACTTCATTAGAGAATGTTATATCAGCCGGTGCTGCATTGGCACCAGCAATTGCAAAACAGTGGGAAGAAATCGCAGGAGTTGAAGTCCGGCAAGGATACGGCTTAACGGAGTGCAGTCCTGCAACCCATCTGCAACCAGCCAGTTGGACAAAATGGGTTCCCAATTCGATAGGAATACCGTTAATAGACACTGACGTTAAAATTGTTGACCCCGATACATTAGAAGAATTAGAACCTGGACCAGAAGGTGAATTTCTAATTAGAGGACCTCAAGTAATGAAAGGTTATTGGAAAAAACCTGAAGCTAACCAACGGGTTTTAATCAAAGATGCGGAAGGGAAAACTTGGTTACGCACGGGTGATATAGGATATATGGATGAAAACGGGTATTTCTATATTTCAGGTCGTACCAAAGAAATGATCAAATATAAGGGATATCGAATATTACCCGCCGAAATTGAGGCTGGTCTTTACGAACACCCTGCAGTTATGGAAGCAGGCGTTATTGGTGTTCCGGATGAATTAGTCGGGGAGCAAATTAAGGCATTTATTAAATTAAGACCTGAACACAAGGAAACTACGGCCGAGGAAATTATCGAATGGGCAAAAGAAACCATGGCAGGGTATAAATGGCCAAGAGAAATCGAATTCGTTGGGTCAATTCCTAAAACTCCAGTTGGTAAAATAATGAGACGCGCCTTAAGGGATAAAGAATTGAAAAAACGAGAACAATAATCAGAACAGAATCCCTCTAATACGTGAAAATTTAAAATGTGTGCTAAGTATGAAGGATTTTCAGCCATTGTTTACTCGAGATTATGGCTGCTTCAAATTTTCGGAAAATTAAGGAGCGAGTTTCCAGATTTACAAATTAGATTAGTAATTTTTGCAACTGATTTCCCTCCAGCGACATTGATTAAGCTTGATAAAGGAGCTTTTGAACTCGAAATATTAGATGATATAAAAGATGCTAAAGATTTAGATAAGGTTGAATGTGATGCATATTTAGCTTCATCATTTGAAGTATTATCGAGGGGAGTTAAGAGTCTTCTTAAGGGGATAACTGAAAAAAGAGTTAAGATAAAGAATTTAAATGCATTACCAATATTAGGAAAAATTATGAGAGTTTTCTAAAAATGGCAAAAGCACAAAACATATCTGCACTTGAAAGAATTTTAACAGTTTTAGAAGGAAAAATTCCAGATAGGGTTCCTAGTTTTTGCTTAGGTGGAGATTTTGATTTTATTGATAAATTTATGAACTCTCCATACGCTCTGACTGAAGAAGATATGAATCAATTAGATAAAGATAAAGTCTCGTATTATCCTCCCTTTATCCATGCTATAATAGCCAAATTCGCTCCAACTGAATTATTAGCAGGTGGCCTCAATGCAAAAATTGACTTATGTTGGCAAACAGTTGGAGGATTGAATTTTATAAAATTGGATTATACAAATGAATTTATTCTTCCGCATGGAGGATTATTCAAAATAGTTGTGCGTAATAATGGAATTCCACACGCTTGGTATATGGGTCATGCTCTTTTGAAAAAAGAACATATTGAAACTTATTGGAATAAAGAAAATGAATTAAAACCAAACGAAAGAAGTTTTCGAAATTTATCAAAAATTCGAAGAAGAATGCTAAATAAATATGATATCGTAGTAGCCCAAGGAATAGCAGGCCCATTCGAAAATTGTGTATTTGGTATAGGACATGCAAATTTTGCTCATTTTGCAAGAAAATATCCGGAGTTTCTTCAGCAGCATATGGATTTTCAATGGAAAACCTTTGAAGAACCTTCATTGAAAATGTTAATGGAAACTAAACCAGAAGTGGTAATGTGTGGCGACGATTATGGTTATAATAGGGGCTTACAAATGCATGTGAAACATTGGCGTAAGTTTATTAAACCCATATTAGCGGATTATGTAAAGATTGTCCATGATGGAGGGGGGAAATTTATTCTGCATAGTTGCGGAGGGATAGGGGAAATTTTCCCAGATTTCGTTGAGCTCGGTATCGATGGCGTGGAATCATTGAAACCAAAGAGTAACGACTTAAAGATGTATAGAGAAAAGTATCCTGAAATTATTCTCGTTGGAACAATTGATGACTCCGAAATGTTGAAATTAGCAACACCTGAATTCATTAGAAATTCGATTAAAGGAGACATTAAAGTTTTGGGGAAAAAAGGAGGATATATTCCAGGACCCACGAATTTCTTATTAGATCAACCACCAGAAAATATCGTTGCATTATATAGGGCCATCCAAGAATTTGGGAAATATTCTTAAATAACGTTTAAGCATTATAAAAAATACTTATTTATCTAATTTCAAGTTGTTAATAAATCAATCAATTCTCATTTGATGGTGAATGAAATGACAACGGATGCAGTTGAGCAAGCTTACAAAAAATTAAGAGATACGCTCATGATGCCGAAGAGCAAATTCTCAGTGGATTTATTAAAAATCTGGTATAATGAAGAAGATATTAAAATAATAACTGCTGGCCCATTCAAGACGATTTTTATGGACAGATATACTATTGAAGATTACGCAAAAAAAACGGGGATCCCTGAGGATAAGGTTAAGGAGTCATTTGATCGTTGCGCGAGTCGAGGGGTATTATTCTACTATATTAGTAGAAAAGATGGGAAAAAGAAATTCATGTTGTATCCATTATTCCCTGGAATCCTGGAATACTTTTTAGTTAATAAGAATGTTAGTATAGATGAACGGCGTAAGTTAGTAAAAATGCTCGAAAATAATGAACAAATGGCTTTGAATCTGTTTGCGCAAATTTCAGACTTCACAATTTTCAGGGTAGTTCCTGGATTAAAACCCTCTGTAAACGAACGCCTAATAGAGGTAGATGAAACATTACAATCCGATAAAACTCAAATTTTAGCGTATCAAGACGTAGAGGAAATAGTTAGACAAGCTGGAAAAATTGAGAATAACATCGCGGTTCTCCCATGTATGTGCAGAACCGAAACAATGATGATGAAGCAATCTCCCGAATGTGAGAGGACCGTCGAAAACTGTTTTGTATTTGGAATACCTTCCAAATATATTGTGGAGGAAGGAATAGGTCGCTATGTATCTATAGAAGAAGCTTTAGCTATTTTAAGACAGGCTGAAAAAGAAGGGCTCATCCACAACACACAAAATACGGTAGATAAACAAGGGTTCATTTGCAATTGTTGCCCCTGTTGTTGTGGGGTTTTTAGACTAATTCTCAAGTATCATTATTGGCCTATTTTACAGAAATCGGATTATATCCCGGTAATAGACAATGAAAACTGTAGAAAATGCAGGGTTTGTGTAGATATATGTCCGCTCTATGCCCTCATGTATCATATGGGCGATGCAGAAGATAAATCACAAGACTATATTTCAGTTAGAGAAGACATTTGCATTGGATGTGGTTTATGTGCATCGAATTGTCCTCATGGAGTCATAAATCTTCAAAAAGTTCGGGATAATAAACCTGCCAAGGATTTTCTTGACGCGATAACAAAAATGATGACGGGAATGGAAAAGAAGTAATCAATAAACTTCCCCAAAGTATAATAAAGTCATTAGAAATAACAAAGAAAGCATGTGAATTTTTATGGTTGAAGAATATGATGTGATCGTGGTTGGAAGTGGTCCAGGAGGCGCAATGACTGCCAAAAAATTGGCTGAAAAGGGGATTAATACATTATTAATCGAAAGAAAAGAACTGCCTCGACCGAAAATATGTGGCGGTTTCGTTACCAACCGTATTACAAAGATTATTAAAAAGGAATGTGGAGATATCCCATTAATTCTTTGCGGAAGACCTCGAAAGCTGAAAGGGCTCCAAGTTAAACTTCTGGATAGGGAAGATTTTATTACATTTAATGATGAGATGTACAATGTTTGGCGATCTAGGTTCGATTTTTGGTTGACAATGAAGGCGTTCGATGCTGGCGCCACGATTTTAAGCAGCACTCTACTTATCGACTTTAATATCATAAGGGATCGAAATGAAGAATTCGTTGAAATCACTACGAGATGTAAATCCGAAACAGGGGCAGAATATCAGCTATCTAAATTTCGATCGAAAATTCTGGTAGGTGCCGATGGTTGCACTTCCTTTGTTAGAAAAAGATCGTACCCAAAATTTCAACCTGATTATTCGCTTACTTCTCAAGAATATTGGACAGGGACCAGTGATTTAGACCCCAATTATTTCTACGCTTTGATGAATCCCAGTTTATCAGATCTTTACACGAGTTTTCACCGGAAAGATTATCTGTTAATCGCGACCACTTCAAGAAATCCAAAAAATATTAAACCATTAATGATGAAATGCTATGAATATTTTGAGGAAGCTCATGGACTCAAAAGAGAAAAAATGATATTCAAGGAAGCTTGCCTGACAAATTTAAGTGGTCTTAAGTTAGATTATCGGTTTGGAAAGGGAAGAATAGCTTTAATCGGAGATGCTGCGGGCCTTATCGATTTTGGGGGAGAAGGAATTCCAAGTGCGATAAAATCAGGGTTAACATGTGCAGAAACTATAAGTACAATCGATTTAGAAAATCCGGACGATTTCCAAGATAAATATCAAGAAAATTTGAGAAAATTATTAAGATCCTTAAGACGAAATATAACTGCAACGAGTTCTTTATATGGAAATATATAAAGAACCTTCATATTTTTATGATAAAAGTGAAATTATCATTGATAAATTTCTAGATCAATGATTTATATGTGTAAGAATATACGTTTGTGATAAGTTTTTACTATTAGAGGTGTAAAATATGGTTAAAGTAAAAATGAGGAAATTTCTTCAATTATTACCCCCTGAATATGCGAAAGTTTATGAAGACGGTCTAATTCATAATTGGAATATTGAAGAAGCTTGGAAAGATGTAAGTATTAAAACTCCTTTAAATGTTGTAGACATGACACTTCGTGATGGGGAACAACAAACGGGAATCTATTTTACTCCGGAACAAAAATTAGAACTTTTTAAAGAAATGGAAGATATCGGGTTTAACGGGATGGAGATAGGATTTCCAGCAGTATCAGAGGATGAGAAAAAAGCATGTAAATTAATTTTTGATGAACATCCTGTTGGATTAAATTTTGTGATGTCAAGGGCTCTAAAAAGCGATGTGGATGCTGCAATTGATGTGGGTGCTCCTGCCTTAGACTTATTCACGTCTAGTTCGGATTTCCACATTAAACATAAACTTAAGATGGATCGTGAAACAAATAAAGAAAATTTTCTTGAAATATGTGATTACGTGAGAGATCATGACTTGAGAGTTGTTTTTGGACGTGAAGACTGTTCACGAGCAGATATTCCTTACATGTGTGATTTGATCATATCAGCAAAAGAACGGCTAAAACATTGTTTTGCTACTTTTGGACTTGCAGATACAACCGGTTCAATGACTCCAAGGACCGTTCAATGGTGGATAAAACGAGTCGAGGAAGAGTTTATCAAGCAAGGGCATCCTGACATTAAACCATTGGGAATTCATTGCCATAATGATTATGGCCTCGCAACAGCAAACGTTTTATCAAGTATAGAAGTAGGGTGTACTGGTTTAAATGGTACCCTTACCGGAATAGGTGAACGTGCAGGTAATGCACCACTCGAAGAGATTATCACTATTCTGATGGGATTACTTGGAGTAAAATTAAGAATTAATTTGGAAAAAATGTATGAAGTTGCGAAAAAGGTTTCACAATACGCCGGAGTTCCTATACCAATCAATAAACCAGTTATTGGTGCAAATGCATTCAAGCACGAGAGTGGAATTCATGCCGCAGGTGTGCTAGCCCACCCTTACACATACGAAGCAATTCCCCACGCATGGTTCGGTCGAAAAAGTGTATTCCGCTATGGCAAGTTCTCCGGAACAGATGTTGTTTTAAAAGATGCGTTACAACCTCTCGGGATTAATCCAACAAAAGAACAATTACGAGCAATTGTGCTAGAGGTTAAACGTGAACAAATTAGACGGGGAAAAGAAAAATACGAGCAATTTGTTCAAGATTATAACGAGGTAATGGAATCGATGGGGATGAAGATTGAAGAAGTAGAGGCAATCGCTAGAAAAGTAATGGGAAAATAAGGAATGAGATATGGAAGGGCAAATAATTTTAGATTTTGGATTTTCCGCGTAAAATAAATTCTGCAATAGCGCCGCTTCGATTTTGAAATTCCCAAGTTTTCCCAAAATCATTATAGTTCCAGAAATGTGTATTGCAAATCTTAATATCCGAGAACATCACGCTGAAGATAGAGTTCTCGAGGCGTTGCGGCGTCTTCCCATCGCCCCCTGGTGTATAGGAAAGTTTCATCTCGCCATAAGGCATGGTTATATGGAAGGTGTTATTTTCTTGGTTTAAATCAATATTCACATATCTAATTCCTAGTGCTTTTCTCAAGAGCAAAAAACCCGGCACATTTTTCACAAGAAAAGGCTCGATAAGTTCTTTCTGCTGGGTGGTCGCAGATTCACTGATGTAAATACCCCCTTCACCACCTTTCAACATCAAATCAGCGAATTTTGGGGAAATTAGGTCAATCACCTGGATCACCAGGATCCCACTTATATCGATATCTCCGATTTGGCCTTCCTTAATTTGGAAAAGCTGAAATGATTTACATGGATTTTCTAAGTCCCTTCCAAAATACATTGAACAATGCCCTTCTGCAGCGCATGCTTCATACCACGTTCCGATCATTTTCCAAGGCAAACGAGATTTTGAGGTTTTGGACATAATACTTCCCTTCTTTTCTCAAATTTTTGAAATACTTCTATTAATTTCTACGATTAATAAGGCTATTTATATTTTTTTATGGTAATTCTCCTATAATTTCTTTTACACACATCATTGCTGAGTCGGAAGCACATTCTAAACCAGGAAGTGCTCTTGATGCATAGCAATCTCCAGCAAAATATATCCCTTCAATTCCAGGACCCGTTCTTCCCGCTGTATGCTTTGATTATACTCCTTTTTAAATTAAGTTTTTCTTCTATTTACTTTTGTGAGAGAACCCTGGAAATAATTTTAATATAGTTTCCCATTCAACCTTCAACTTTCTGCAGAGGGGTTGCACATTTTTCTCGTATTGTTGTAGAACTTGATCCCCTGCTTGAAGGAAAGCGTCACTCGCAATAACCGCGCTCTTTAAAGCAGGTGTGATTCCCTCTATATAAACGAGACCGGTGGCTTCTCCTATCAATAAAATATTATTCTTACCAAATTTATAATCGTGAGATGGATCGAAGAATTTTGGCATAGCACATGCTTCTTTGAATAGGAGCTTTTCTGCTCGGAAGCCATGAGCTTCTTCGAGATACTCTTGAAAATTATTATTCAAGTGTGGCATCGAACTTCCTTTCGCTGCCCCAGTTCCAAAGAGGATGGTTTTTCCCTCCTTGCCAATTTTAACATTAGCCCAAGCAAAGAATTCGGAGAAATTCGGGTCGAGGAAGACATGATACCAATCGTGCGGAAAGTCAATATCTCCTTTCCAATAGGTTTGGTAAAATTGAAACCATGTTCTTTTTTCATTTTTGTATAGACTCCGGCGAATTGAACTGGTTCCTCCATCAGCACCAACTAGGAAACGTGCTTGTTGTTTTTGAGGCCCCAAAATACCTTTCAGACTTACTTCTATAGTTCTATCTTCATTTTCAGAAAAACTGAGAAGCTGCGTTTGATCAAGCACTTCTGCGCCCGCTTCGGAGGCTTTAATGGTCAGCCAATAATCGAAGTCACTCCGCCACACATTATATATGGACTCAAGGAAGTCTTGGGGCGGTTCTGTTATTGTTGGATATATTTTCATTCCTTTCATTTTCTTGGGATGACAACAGACGACTGACGGCACTTTTCCGACTTCCTTCTTAAGGATGTGCCGTGCCTGAGCAGATAATAGCCCAGAACACATTTTGTGGCGTGGTATTTTCTTCCCTTCGATTAATAATACTTTTAAATCTGCCTCGGCTAACTTTTTTGCGAGCAGTGTGCCTGCTATGCCGGCTCCGACAATGATTACATCATACATTACTTGCGAATCTCCTTTACTTCATGATATATGTTCATATAATGGTTTTTAATCCCTTCGGATAATTTTTAAATCATATGTGATCAGGTCTCACCCATGGACTAGGAGCATCATATTTACCTAGCCCTTTCTTTAAATTCATAGTACATTCTTCTCTCCTATCAAGAGATAAACTTTCCCTGGGAACGTGTCGGGAATATCTCCATAGGTATATTTGGGCATTTATGTCTTATCTCCTTTTTATTAATTTTCTTTTCCTATGCCTTTAATTTTACCATTTGGACTACTTGCTTCAATAATCCGTCTTTATCCTCTTTCTCGAGATTGATCTCAGTCGTTCG
>JABXJU010000174.1 GCA_013375405.1 Candidatus Helarchaeota archaeon | reverse complement strand
CATTTAGGTCAGTTTTACTAGCAACAACTGAAGCGTTTGTTCCTACATCCCCAGAATAATACCAGTTATCTGGGAGGAATCCGTCATCAACATCTTCAAAACCCTCAGTTCCGAAATAATATCCGTGCATCGGAAGGATATACGTTGTATTTTCTGGCGTAGTTATGTTAATAGATTGATTAGAAATCTTTAACCAAGATTCATTTTCAGAAAATGGTTCAATCAATTCAGTCTCAACAGGTAAATTAAATCTAATAGTCATCAGAAAGGAAAGAATAAGTATCCCTATAAGTAAATGCCTAGTATATCGCCTCAAACAAATTTCCCCTTTAATTCTTCAACTAATTATTCCTTCAAATGGAATGAAACTATACATGTTATATACGAATAAATTATGAAGTAGCTAATCTTTATATTTTTTTTGGATACGTTTAGTAAAAAGTCCAACTTTGTCCAAGTTTATACGATCTGGAATAGTAAATTATGTGTAAAGACTTTTAGGTACTTTACCCTCTTTTTGTTCATCTTCACTTTCTGGTTTAGGTTCTTTTTTGGAAGTCATTTTTTCTTCGATTTCTTTATCGATTTTTTCCTTTTCATCCAATAGAGAGTCTGTAATATATATACTCTTATTTGCGAGAAGTGCGATGACCACAGCATCTGATGGAATTATGTTTGGAATGCGTTGTCCGTTATTCAGATAGATTGAGGCAGAAAAATTATAATTCAGTTTCCCAACGGATTTTATACCATCAATCACAATGCGATCAACCGCTCCCACCAAAACCCCTTTTAAACTAATATTCAGCAAATTATTGTCTATAAACAGGTCCTTCAGAATTTTCCGGTTCTCTCTTCGAATATTGTGAAAAATAACTCGTTCAAGGTCATCAAGTTCTTCATTTAACACTTGTTTCAGGAAAAAATAGACAGGAGGAGTTATCCCCATGGTTAAAGTTTTTCCTCCCTCATCTTTAATGATATAATCAATTAATGTGGAATATTCGAATCGTTTATCAGCAGGACCTGTGCGTCCACGCACAATTCTTAGTTTGATATCCACAACTTTGAACAACTTTGATCATCTCAACGATGAAGGCGGATATATATAAAATTTAACTTGAATTTGAAGGAAATATATAAGGATAAATTAAACCAAAAAATCTATGAATTCTAAGTAAGGATCTGTCGTAGTTCCTTAATTTTATCGCGAATGGCAGCTGCTTTCTCGAACTCAAGAAGTTCTGCAGCTTCGCGCATGCTTTTTTCTAATTCCTGAATATATAAGGGAAGATCAGCTTTTGGTAATTTTTCAGTCATTATTTTAAATGGTTTCTCAGGAATTGATTCAATCATAGCTCGAATAGGTTTTATAATTGGGCTCGGTTGTATGTTGTGGGTTAAGTTATAAGCCAGTTGTTTTTCCCGCCGGCGATCTGTCTCATCAATTGCTCTTTTCATAGAGTTCGTCATTTGGTCCGCGTATAATATTACTTTGCCTTGAATGTTCCTCGAAGCCCTGCCAAATGTTTGAATTAAGGCAGTCTCAGAACGTAAAAAGCCTTCTTTATCAGCATCAAGAATCGCCACTAGGGAAACTTCTGGTAAATCAAGACCTTCACGTAACAGATTTATCCCCACAAGTACATCAAATCCTCCATTTTGGTTTCCATATCGGAGATTGCGGAGGAGAAGGGTACGTTCAATAGTTTCGATTTCAGAATGAAGATATTGAGCATGAATCCCCTGTTCTACGAGGTACTCAGCTAAATATTCAGCCATGCGCTTCGTTAAAGTCGTAACTAAGACGCGATCATTCATTGCCACGCGTTGTTGAATTTCAGCAATGAGATCTTCAACTTGATTTTGAACTGGACGGACTTCTATCTCAGGATCTACAATACCCGTTGGTCTAATCAGCTGTTCTACAATTCTTTGCGAATGTTTACGTGCATAAGGACCTGGTGTTGCAGTGGTGAAAATAATTTGAGGGATTTTTGTTTCAAATTCATCGAATCTAAGCGGTCTATTGTCATGGGCTGTTGGAAGTCGAAACCCATAATCTACAAGGTTCTTCTTACGGGATAAATTACCGAGATACATTCCTCCTATTTGGGGCATCGTAACGTGGCTCTCATCGATAATCATGAGAAACTCATCTTTTGGAAAATAATCTACGAGGGTAAACGGTGCCCCACCCGGTTCTTGGTCAGTTAAATAAACCGTATAATTTTCAATGCCGTGACACCAACCACTTTCCCGTAGCATTTCTATGTCGTAATTGGTCTTTGCACGTAATCGGTGACGCTCTACTAATTTATTTTCATGTTCAAATTCTGCAACTCTCGCTTCCAAATCTCTTTTGATTATAGGAATTGCGTTTTCAATCCGCGCCTCTGTTGAAATGAATTCGACAGCCGGAAAAAATTGGATTTTTTCACGAGGGTGGATAGTTTTTCCCGTAAGGGGATCAATTTCAATTATCTTTTCAATTTCATCACCGAACATCTCGATCCGATAGGCCGCTTCCCCAGTTGCGGGATATATATCAATAGTATCACCTCTGACACGAAAGGTCCCAGGTTTGAAATCAAAATTATCTCGCTGGTATTGAATAACTACAAGATTTTGGAGGATTTTATCCCGATCAATAATTTGTCCTATCTCTAAAGTCGGGATTAAGCTAATCAATTCTTTTGGATCCGCCAGCCCGTAAATGCAACTCACACTTGCAATCACAATAACATCTTTCCTTGTTAAAAGTGATCTGATTGTCGAAAGCCTGAGCTTCGCAATTTCAGGATTTACTGAAGTCTCTTTGTCAACATAAAGATCTCTCGAAGGAACATAAGCCTCTGGTTGGTAATAATCATAATAGCTTACAAAGAATTCCACCGCATTATTAGGAAAGAATTCTTTATATTCCCGGTATAATTGGGCGGCCAAGGTTTTATTGTGGGAAATGATGAGTGTGGACTTTTGGACTGCTTGGATGACATTCGCAATGGTGTACGTCTTTCCCGTTCCCGTAGCGCCTAATAATGTCTGAAACTTTTTTCCCGCCTGTAAACCATCCACTAATCCTGCGATTGCTCCGGGTTGGTCCCCAGTCGGTTGAAATGGAGCTCGTAATTGAAAGCGAGGCATTTTTTCTGTCTCATAAATTATTGGACGATTTTTAAACTTACAAACAGGTATATTTTGCAAAACCAGTTAATTTATAATTGCGCAACCTAAATAGAAACTTATAATGAATGAATTACACAAAATATCGAGCATTGGAAAAAAATATAATTTATTATTAGTCTATCTATTCGGATCTAAAGCACTTGGAAAAGAATCAAAACTAAGTGATATTGATATAGCAGTTCTTCTGAAAGAAAACGGGAGATATAACTTAAGAGAATTGATGTTAGATTTAATTTTTGAATTCGGTCAAATATTTCATTCAGATAAGATTGATCTTCTTATTTTAAATAAAGCATCTTATGCCATTCAGTATGGTGTGATTTCTGAGGGAAAGCTTCTTTATCAAACTAATCCAGAAATCAGAAGCCAGTATGAAACCAGAATAATAAAACTATATTTAGATTTTAAAAAATATGAAACAGAGTATTATAGAGCATTACAGAAATCTATCTTGCAGGAAAGTCAATAATGATTAATTCAAGCGTGATTAATTCTCGAATTTCTAAATTAAGAAAATATTTGAAAATTTTGAAAGATTTATCAAAGGAAAAGGAAGAGGATTTCGTTTCTAATTATAAAATTTATGGTTTAGCTGAAAGATATCTCCAATTATCTATAGAATGTCTTCTCGACATAGGAAATAATATTATTTCAAGATTAGAATTAAAAAAACCAGAAACTTACCAAGATATTTTTCTAATTTTAGGAAAAAATTTAATAATTCCGGAAGATTTTTCTAAAAGAATAACGAAAATGGCAGGTTTTCGAAACATTCTCGTTCATGAATATTCTGATATTGATGAAAAACTTGTATATGAGCATTTGAAAAAAGAACTTCCAGATTTTGAGGAATATATTAGTTATATTCTAAAATTTCTAAAAAATGACAATCAAAAAAAATTTAAATGAAAATAATATCCTTGTAATCCTACACAAAAGGTTGCTATAAGAATTAAAGAGTTATTCGAAATCAGTTAATCTAATAATCGGAGCTTTCTGGATGAATAAAAAAAGAAGGGATATTACCTTAATCTACTTGATTTTTATGTCTTTTATGTTAATTAATTTCATCCCGTCTGTTAGTGCAACAGGGACCGATTATGACGCACCTTATCGTTCAGGGGCTGGACCAACTATCGATGGCAATATCACCAGTGCAGAATGGAGCAATATAACACCCTATGCGCTTACTTTTCAATTTAATGACACAGGAAATCGAGAAATCAAAGCGGATCTGTACTTATTACACAATGGTTCAGCGGTTTTCATTGGAATTAATGTTACAACGGGAGAAACCAATAAAACAGATGCGATTATTATTTATTTTGATGAAGATCACAACGAACAATTGACGGGAACCGAGCCGAGTGAAGAAGGACTTAAATTGTTGCGAAATGGCACCTATTCAGACTTATGTTATAATGATACTAAATGGTTTAATGATGTAGATCTAGGCCTTACTCAAGGTCCTAGTTTTGGCGCTACCGATAATGATACTATATGGGAATTTATCTTCCCAACAACAAGTGCCGACGCAGATTTTGATGTGGATCTTCCTTCTGTTACGATAGAAAGAGCTTTAGAAATAGGGATCAATATTGAATATTACAATGCGGATCTCGACATGTATGATTCTTGTACTACAACGGCAAATAGAACAGAACGTATGAACGCGGATCTTTGGGATGATTTAGTTTGTGGTAGTCTCCCTGAACCACCCCCAAATCTCAACGCTATTTGGATATACATTATAATAGCGATGATTCTACCTATTGCGGTTGTTCTTTATTTACTTCAATGGCTGATAAGAAAAGAGACAGACTAAACCATTATGTATAATGGAATTTCCACGAAACCTTCTCATATATGAAGGAATTCCAACGAAAATTTTCGAGATATTCCGCCCCATCTTCGTAATAAGATAACTATTTATTGAATTATTTTTTGTAGTCTCCATAACACAAATTCAAAAAGCTAGATTTTCTATTAATAATTAAAAATATGAATTAAGTTTTTAGTGAGAAAAATGAATACTGTGTCAATAAGTGATAGAAAGAAGAAATTACTAAAAATAATAATAGGAGTTTCGGTTGCTGGCGTAATCTTGTTCATTGTACTTGTTTCAGTAATTCTCAACCTTGTCATAAATCAGCAATTCTATGAAAATCGTCTTGGATTAAATTGGTGGACCTATTTAACTATGGATAATGCGGCGATTTTGTGGTGTCCTCTAGTAGCAATTGGAGTATTGGCAGGAGTGGTGACCGCACTCATTCCTACATCGAGCAGCACCCTGAATCTTATATATAAGATGATGAGAAGGAATCGTCCGTCGCGTATGAAATGCTTAATATGGAACTATGCAGTTGTTGCTGGAGTGGGTGGTCTCGCAGCGGGATGGACTATTGGGTTCTTTTTTGATGCAGGCTTTGGTATTTTTGTTGCAAACTATGCGAATATATCTTATAGTTTTTTTCCAACGCTATTTGCAGCATTAGGGTATCCTTTAAATCCAGGAACAATGGATATCAATGTCCTTTTCGCATATACGTACATATTACGACCCTTTATCCTACTTGCAATTGGGGCAATAATGGTAAAAATAGCTCTGGATTTAATCAACGCATTTGCATTTCGTGGAGAACGTGGTGCTAATCCATTAAAAACGGCCGGGATGATCGCTTTTATTATTTCATTGGCGTTCTTTATATGGTGGTTATTCCTCCCTAATGGCGCTTATGATGTTGTTAAAGCCGCAGTGGTATTGCCAATCATTATCTGCTTCTTTGCCAGCCTCGTCATTGGTTCAATTTTCTATATTGCAGGTGTTATCAATCCAAGTCGTTACCGAGGTGAGAGATATTATAAGCCCTTGATTGCCTTAGCGATTATCGCTCTAATTATCCTTCCGGCCAGCTTTTTTATCGTTGCAGGTGTGAAAAGCTTATATCGGGAGGCCAACTGGAATCAATGGACCTGGGATACGAAACTCTCAACTCAGATAGAAACAACCCGAACTGCAGCGGGGTTGAATAATTTTACTAAACTTACTACTCAACAACTTTTAGATAATCAATCGACTTGGGGGACCAAAGATGAAGATATCATCCCACATATTCGGACGTTTGATTACCAAGCATCTCGATTAAAAATGGTGAATAAAATAGGAACTAATTGGGAAGAACTTGCGGATTCGGATATTCATTATATCGACGGTTCTGAGTATTGGATTGCACCACGTACTATAAGATCAAGTGGTGCGTTAGATTTGGATTGGGTCCAGGACCATCTTATCTATACACATTCTCGCGGCTTTGTAGCGCTCAATCCAGTAACGGGGGACCATATTCCACTTAGTTCGTACGAAACCACATTTGGTGTACCTTATAATTCCTCTATATATTTCGGGGAACTTCCAGATAACGGCTATACCATCTTAAATGAAACGCGATATCATGAAATCGAGAAAATTACTTATCAGGGGGCACCGGATATATCTTTAAAGGGCTTCTTAAATTGGTGGTATATCGATGAATGGGGTTTCAAGACAGGGAATGAAACACATTATCTAATTAAACGGAACATCAACGATCGGATTGGGGGAATTTTACTACCACACATGGTGATAGGAGATGACCCGTATCTTGTTTTTGATAAAAATAACAGTAAGATGTATTATTGTGTTGACATCATTCTCGATATCCCATCTTTCTCCCGTTACATGGAAGCAGACATCGTTCGATGGCTTGGCGTTGTTTTGGTTGATACCGCGCTCGGCACGATGAATTTCTATCTATATAATAATTCATACGCCGATTTACCCTATGATTTTCTGCAGATATATATTGATATGTATAATTGGGAAGAAATGCCTGATTGGCTAGTGCCTCAATTGAAATACCCAGAAATACTCATCGAATATCAACTTGAAATTGATTATACCTACCATGTAACAGATTCAGATACCTGGCGAAGTGGTGAAGACTTCTTCGAACGCCCATCTGCTACAGATTATCATCATATCATTTATGATGTGGGTTATGGACCAACTTATGTGGGTGCATCCATCGTTGAATTTAGCGAAGCGACTATTGGTAATCTTGTAGGATTTTACATTGTTGAAAATGGTGGAAACTCAAGTTTTTTAGGGCGAGTAACATTTTATCGTAACGGAACCCTAGGACAGACAGAAATGATTGGACTTAATGTAGCCACATCAGCTTATTCACAAAAAGATGCGAACTTTCTTGAATTACTATCTGTTCCGCGATTCGGCAATTTTTTGATTTATCCTTTAGCAAACTCCCTGTATTATGTCATCCCTGTTTATGAAACAACTGGTGAGGGCATTGAAACTTTAATGCGGGTTGCCCTTGTGAATGCCTTTGATCCTGGAACGATGGGAATTGGAAATAATATAACACATGCTTATAATTCGCTTAACGTTACTACTGAGGTTCCGCCAGGGGTGCTTTCTTTAAATGTGGTCTCAGCGCCGGCTTTTATCACAGAGGGTGAATATGAAGATTTAGAGATACTAATAAATAATGGGTATACTACTCAAAGTTTCAATGTTTCTCTCGAGATCTCTACTGGGTATGCCTTGTTCAATGTATCCTTTGCTGGTCAAGAAATTACACCAGAAGTAGGGGGTGGCTTCTACAACTATTCAATTGCCAATCTTACGTTACTGGAAACCCAATATACGGGTTTAATTCCACAAATTTCAGGATTGATTACCGGAGGCCAACCATTTAGTCCAGTAAATTATGTTGTAAATCTATTTAACGAAACTGGACACCTAATTGACTCAAAACCACGAACTGCCTATATCTATCCTTAATTTTCTTTTCTTTTTTTTCTATTTTATTTTTGTGTTAAATTCTCAAAGGAAGAAGATACTCAAATTGTGAAAAATTTCTTATTTACGCTTGTAGTTAGTTTTTAGTGAAAATCTAATTTTATATAAATCAATGGATTGCTAGTTGAAAGGAATGAGTTCAGACTTAAAGGCAGACCTCAAGGAGAGAATAAAGGAATTACCCGAGACTACAGGGGTTTATATATTTAAAGACGCAAAAGGGAATGCCCTATATATTGGGAAAGCTAAGTCCATCAGGAGTCGGGCTAAATCACATTTCGTATCCACGGATTCTTTTTATAGTGGAGCAGCTATCATAAATAATACAGTTAAAATTGATTATATGCTAACAGATTCTGAAATTGAGGCGTTACTTCTTGAAGCAGAACTCATTAAGAAATATAATCCAAAATACAACATCAATCTAAAGGATGATAAAAGTTTTCCATATATTCTTATCACAGAGGAAAAATTTCCGCGAGTGATTACAAGAAGAATTCGAAATGAAAGTGAATTACAAACTTATCGGCGATATTTTGGACCTTTCACAAATGTAAAAGCAATCAAACAAACATTAAATTTTCTTTTCAAATTATTTCCTGTTTGTTCCTGCAATACGCTACGTAAAAAACGAATGCGTCCATGCCTGAAGTATCAATTGAAAATGTGTCCTGCGCCCTGTGTCGAGAACATCAGTCAGGAAGCGTATATGAATAATATTACCAATATTGAATTATTTTTGGATGGAAAGAAGAAAGCGCTTATTGAACAATTTAAAGAGAGGATGAAAGAGGCAGCAGACAATTTAGATTATGAAACTGCTGCAAATTTACGCAACCATATTTGGGCGCTTGAGAAGACAATCATTAATCAAAGAGTAATTACTTCAGAGCCGGAAATATCTTTAGGTATTGTAGAATTGAGAGAAATACTAGATCTCCCAAAAGAACCCAAAAGAATTGAAGCATTTGACATTTCGAATCTTAGTGGAACTGACCCTACTGGGTCCTTAGTTTTATTTCTTAATGGACAACCAATGAAAAAGGGATATCGGCGATTTAAAATCAAAACCATTATGGGAGCTAACGATGTTGCCATGATGGGAGAAGTAGTGGAACGCCGTTATAGGCGGTTAATAAAGGAACGGAAACCACTTCCTGATTTAATTGTGGTGGATGGTGGCAAGCCGCAATTGAATATTGCAAATAAGATAGTATCAGAATTAAAATTAGAAATTCCTGTAATTGGAATTGCAAAGCGTTTTGAACATATTTTCAAGCCAAGCCTCTCCGATCCCATTATTATTTCGCCCGATTCGCCAGCTTTATTCCTATTGCAAAGAATTCGAGATGAGGCGCATCGATTTGCTTTAAAGTATCACCAGCTCTTACGAAAAAAGCGGACAATTAAAAAGGGCTAATTAAATCGCGCTACCACAGCTACTGCAAAAATGTTCAAAAACCACTTTGTTAAAAAATTTTAAAGGAAAGAAAGAATGAAATTGATGTAGTTACTTATAACTTAAGTTCGACAACTTATATTTTTATAACAGATTTTTTAATCCTTTCCTCATAATAAAAGTGAATATTTC
>JABXJU010000431.1 GCA_013375405.1 Candidatus Helarchaeota archaeon | reverse complement strand
AAAATTTAATAAGGAGGTAATAAAGTGGCAGATTTAACACCACAGGTAATTGTCCTCACAGGATTAGAGCCTTCATATCAAGCTTGTGCTGCAGGAGGAGATGCTGTTGTGAACGATGGAAGGATATTCCTTCATTTTGTAAATGGAGCTACAGAGAGCGAAGTTACTGTGGATTCAGTGAGAGCTTGTGATCAAGGAGTAGATCATAATGTTGTAGTTACAGTTCCAGCAAGTGAGGATAAGATGATCGGACCCTTCAATAAAGACAGATTCAATGATGCGAATGGAAAAATTCAGATCACATATACTAATGTGACAACTATCACAGTTGCTGCGATAAGACTTCCGCTCTAAGAGAACAAAAATTAAAAATTTAGAAGGAGGCAATAATGAGCCCTGCAGTATCAGGTATTAATTTCACTCTCTCTATTGGCGGTCAGATTCTTGGAGGACAGCGTAATGTGACTATGAACTGGAGCATGGAGACGATAGACAAAACATCACGTGACTCTCTGAATTGGTATGAATATCTTCCTGGACTCAGAGGATGGACTATAGATTTCGATGGACTCTTTCTGGAAGATGATTTAGCAGAAGAAGCACTGGAATCCGCTTGGATAAATCATACTTCTATAGCACTAATCCTTACTACTCCAGCAGCAGTTACTTATTCTGGAACTGTCTATCTCACATCGTTTTCATTCACGGGTCCTTACTCTGCAGAATCCACAGCTACAGGAACTCTTCAAGGATCAGCCGCGTTAGCTAAAGTTTAATCTAATTTAATACAGAGAGGATGGAGCTGATTACTTCTAACTCTCTGGAGGAGAATAAATGTCTAATGAAAGTTTAAAACCTAAGAAAAAAGAGGAAATAAAACCTCTTGAAATCAAAATGAATTTAGACAAGGAGCGTACTCTGAAGTATAGATTCAGAGCTATCAAGCTCCTTGAAGAAAAGTTTGAAGTTCCTTTCGGACAACTGGATAAAGTTTTTGCTGATACTTCAAAATTAAAAGTTGATGACATCATAACCCTCATTTGGGCGGGGCTAATCCATGAACAAAAAGATCTCACACATGAACAAGTCTATGCAATGCTCGATGAATCTGATTATTCATTTATGGATGTGATCGCTCTATTTGCAAAAGGATTTGGAATCTCCACTCCTGAGCTCGAAGCTCTAAAAAAAAAGGCTTTAGAGCTAAACAAATCGACTGGAACTGGAGCGAAGCGAGAGAAATAGCATACGGATTTCTAGGAATAAAAAATGAAGAGGATTTCTGGAATCTAACTCCGCTTGAATATTATGAGATGCTCAAAGGATATCAATTAAAAGATGAGGAGTACTGGCATAGAGCAGCTCTACTCACTGCATGGATCGTCAATGTAT
>JABXJU010000173.1 GCA_013375405.1 Candidatus Helarchaeota archaeon | reverse complement strand
TAGACCACGATGATTTCAAAATGATGTATAAAAAAAGTATTAATTTGATTTTTTTATTATTAAGTGAAATATTGCACGAAAGGGTGATTTTACATTCTAAAATTAAAGAAAATAATTAAAGCAATTAAGAAAGCGGCTGATATAATCATCATCTTAGCAATACTCATACCACAAATAATTATTCTAGTTCCCTTAGAGGCTAAGGATCCGTTGAGATCTAACGATCTTTGGGAGTACTCAATGAGAACTGATTTCAATCGCACTTTTAATCTATTTGAGTTATTTAATGCCACGGTAGGATTCAAGCAACGCCAGGATATTTATCGGAATGGTTGTAAGTTCAGCAATAACTTGAATGCGCAGCCTGCGCGGGTCTATCTGGGAGAGAATGTGAGTGAATCTAGCATTAGTAATTCCCTAGATAAGATTTACAACTATGAGGATTGCATGGATTTCAGAATGAATTCCCTTATACGCTTATTGTATATAGATGTTAATAGGAGCATTTTAGGTTCTTCAATCAAAGATCAAGTCTGTGATGCGTTTGGCAAGGGGAAATATTGGTACACGGAACCCAGCGAAGATTCAGCGATATTTTTCACAGAAAACCACCAGATCCTTTACCATACAGCGGAATATTTGGTCGGACAACTCTTTCCGAATGATACCTTTACGAATTCAGGAATGAATGGGACGGAGCACGTGCTTCATGCACGACCACTGATCATAAGATGGCTTGATTGGCGAGCGCAGTTTGGATTTGCGGAATGGCACTCAAATGTATATATAGAAGAGGATATAGCTGCCTTGGTAAATTTAGTGGATTTTGCTGAGGACCAAGAGATAGTATTTAAAGCTGCAATGGTATTAGACATTATTGCCTTTGGTTTTGCTATGAATTATTACGGGGGGAGGTATGCGACTACCGCGGGGCGAACCTATGATAATAAAAAGGTTGGTACGAGTGAATCCTCACCAGCTTCCCGGGATAGTACGGCAGAACCAGCATGGATTATGCTTGGAATTGGGAACCATAGCTCTGGTGATAGTGGTAATCTTGGGGCGGTGGCCTTAGCCACTAGTGATCATTATGCTCCACCCCCTATATTGGAAGCGATCGCAGCCAATGCGAGTTTATATAATGAGCATAAAGAACGCAATAGCATCGATGTATCTGAAGGTCCTAGTTATAATTTAAGTTATAACGAGAGTGATATGATGTTCTGGTGGGGAATGCAAGCCTATTACATGCCACAAACAATTGATGAAACGCTTAATATTTTAGATAAATATGATATTGATCCAATGACGGCCTGTGGTCCCCAAATACTTATTGATTTCTTTAAAATCTCAGCAACCTTGCATGGCCTGTCACTTAGTGATTACATTGAAACCCTAAAATTATTTACTCAAGGCGTGTGTTTGGAATCTGCCAACATTTATACATACCGGACGCCTCACTATCAGCTCTCTGGAGCCCAGGATCAGCAAAAAGGATTGAATAGTTTCCAAGAACATATTTGGCAAGCGACTCTAGACGACAATGCGTTTGTCTATACTAATTCACCTGGTGGGATTACCAAAGATTTTGAACAACTATATGTAGGTGGCTGGAAACCTCGCGCTACTTTATATAAAAATGTAGGTATTATTCAGTATGACCGGGAAATGATGCCTTTAGAAGGAGAACTTTTGGTTTTCTTTTTGAATCTCTTTATGGGCTTCAAGTTTTATCAACATGCATATTTTCCTCGTTGGGCTTTTGATGAAGTACGATACCATGATAAATGGATTTTCGGTGCCAAAGGGGATGGCTATATTGCTTTATATTCTCATGAGCCTACTTGGTGGGAATCAAATTACGAGCTTCGGGTCTGGGGGTATAAAAATCTATGGATAGTTGAGTTGGGCAGTGTGGATGAGCATGGTTCGTTTGACCAGTTCGTATCTGCGATTCGACAAGCTCAGGTAGATGTAAATTCAGAGGCAATAGGTTATGAGGTGAGTTATGAATCACCATCACAAGGCGTCGTTAGTGTAGCCTGGGATGGCCCAATGAACGTGAATGGCACGAATATTGATCTAGGCCCCTATCCACGCTTTGATACCGATTTTTGCCAACAAGAGTTTGGCACCAAAAAAACCATCATACAACATGGTAATCAGAGTTTGGAACTAGATTTTTATAACATTACAAGGATATTCCAACAAGTTTGAATGAAATGGGTCGGTGATATGTTTTGAAACTTTGGAGAATTCTTAAACCGAGCATCAAGGGTTCTATAATGGTTGTTATCGGTGTTTTGAATACAGCTATTGGAATTGGTCGAGCAACAATAAATTTAATTTACGGTCCTATCGCATTTTTTTTCCTTGCTATATCGGGATTATTTGTTATTGAAATTGTCCAGACTTTGGAAGAATCATCTCAGAATAGTTCAATAACGGTAAAACCAGCAAAGATATTTCGGGGAATGTTTGTATTTGGGGTGATGTACATCATTGGAAGTACCATTGCGGTTTATAATCTTGTGATCAATGATTTAGATTTTTTTATCATATATTTTGTTGCTGCTGTTGGCATTCTTTGGCTTTCTTTAGGTTTATACGCTGTTCAAGGAAGGAAAAACGTCCTCATTGAAAATATCGTCGTAAGCCTTGCATTTACAATCGGATTACTTTATGGGGGAGTATTAAATTCTCCAATAATTCCAATCTTTATTTATTTCTTCTTCTTAACAGCCTTCTTTTTACAGTTATCGCGGGAGTTAGTAAGGGGATTTAATGATGGCGAAGGGGAAGAAGATGAAAGTCCATCAGAGATTACTGATGATGACCAGAAAATCTTGAAATTTTCTTTAATCTTTCAACTTTTTGCAATTATCTTTTTTGTACTTCCTATAATATATGTAAATGTTAGTATTTCCTTCCTATTTATTTATCCAATGATTATAGGCTTGATATTTATATCTATTGCATGTTATCTTACCTTCAAAAGTGTATTAGAAAAAAAATGTTTTACAAAAATAAGTTCATTGTTAAAAATCGGGGTGGTTATTGAAATAATCGCTTTTATACTCGCTATTTATAATTAATAAAGCACAGGACTAAACAAAGTTGAACTCTGAGTATATACGTGTATCTGTCGGAACGGCGGCGGTTTTAGGACTAGTAAAAATGCAACTTGATGCTATTCCAACAACCGCTTATTTAATGTTATTTTCGGAAAAGAGATGTCTTGCAAATTGTGGATTTTGTCCTCAAGCCAGAGAAAGTAAAGCAAGAATTGATTACTTATCCCGTATTATTTGGCCAAAATTTGAGCTTTTAGAAGTAAAAAAGGCTTTTGAATCGCTCTTAGAACAAGAAAAATTTGAAAGAATTTGCATTCAAGCTATAAATTATACAGGATTTTTCGATGATTTAGTTGGCGTGGTTGAAACGCTGAATAGCTTAGGTATTCCACTATCTGTATCCGTACAACCTTTAAATGCTGAACAAATGAAGAAGTTACATGAGTTAAAGGTTAGCAGAATAGGGATTCCCTTAGATGCAGCTACACGAACCTTATTTTATAATATTAAAGGAAAAGGGGCGAAAGGTCCATATAAATGGGAGAAATATTTTAATAACTTGGAACTGGCACAATCAATTTTTGGTCAAACCAATGTAAGTACTCATTTAATTATTGGGCTGGGTGAAACTGAGTTTGAAGCTGTAAAATTCATCCAACAAGTAATAGATTCTAAAGTTTTGCCTGCATTATTTACATTCACACCCATCAAGGGCACTAATTTTGAAACCAAATCGCGTCCCACTTTATTTCAATATCGGAAAATGCAACTTGCTAGATACTTAATAAAAAATAAGATTTGTCGAATGAAGGATTTCACTTTTAATGAGGATAAGGAACTCATAAATTTTGGAATTCCGAAAGAAAAATTGTATGAGATAATCCAGACTGGTAAACCATTTTTGACGAGTGGGTGTTCAGGATGCAATAGACCATATTATAATGAACGACCAGGTGAGGAACTGTATAATTACCCACGACCACTCACTGATGAAGAAATTTATCAAATAGTTAAACAATTCGAGGAAAAATTGAAATGAGCTCTTGGCGTTTGATTGATCTTGAAATTTACGGTGGTTATACAAATATGGCAATTGATGAAGCCATATTACAAGCACGGATAGAAGAACGAGTCCCAAATACTTTCCGATTATATCGCTGGCATCCTTCATGTGCATCCATTGGAAGAAATCAATCAATGAGACATGAAGTTGACATTGAAGCGTGTAAAAGATTGGGGATAGATTTTGTTCGTAGAATAACAGGAGGAGGAGCGGTTTATCATGATTATATGGGAGAAATTACATATTCAATTGTAGCAAAAAAAGAGAATTTTCTTCCCATGGATATTGATGAAACATTCCGAATATTATGTAAGGGAATTATTGTTGCTCTTGGAGATTTCGGGCTAAATGCAGAACATGGTATTCATCATTGTCCTTCTATTTTTGTAAAAGGGCGGAAGATTTCAGGAAATGCTCAAACAATTAAAAAGGGAGTGGTTCTCCAGCATGGAACTATCTTGTTACAATACAATCCTCAATTAATGTACTCTATTTTACGGGTTAAAACTGCAGGAAAAAAGCCAAAAGTGGTTAGTTCGGTCTATCAGAAAGTCACAACTCTTCAACAGGAATCCCAACGCGAGTGTAATTTTGAAACTATTAAAAATGCATTGATTCAAGGATATCAAAAGGCTTTAAACACCTCATTCAGCATAGAGAATTTAACTGAACATGAATTAAATACCAAGGAACATCTAATTATCGAAAAATACAAAACCGATGAATGGAACTTTAAATTATAATTAAGGATAAGGAATGAAATGAGTTTTATTTCACAATTATTCCAAAAATTGGAAGAAGATGTAACAGGAAAGCAGTCATTGCAGCTCTTATTAAATTGTAATGAAGAAATGTTTTCTGAGCTCTTATCTGCTGCGTGGAAAATTCGCCAAAAAAACTTCAAGCCAGTTTTAGACTGTTTTTTTCCCGGTGACAATTTCCCTGCTATCTCAATTACTGGAACTCAATGTGCACTTCAGTGCAAACACTGCAATAAACATTACTTATCATTAATGATTCCTGCTGAGACACCAACAAAATTATGGGATGCTTGTAAAAAATTGGACCGTGATGGTAAAGTCGGCTGCTTGATTAGTGGAGGATATAATGAAGAAGCAATGTTGCCATTTTCTAAATTCCTCCCAACACTAAAAAAGATTAAACAAGAAACAAATTTAATACTTAATGTACACACCGGGCTCATAAGTGAGGAGTTAGCCATGCAATTGGGAGAAATTGGGATTGATATTGTTTCTTTTGATATTGTAGGGGATAAACAAACGATTCAAGAAGTATATGGCCTTGATAAGACCCCTGATAATTATCTTCAATCCCTAAAATTTTTGAAAAAATCAAAAATTCCTTATATTGTTCCTCATGTGTGTATTGGTCTCAATCAAGGAGTTTATTCTGGAGAAATTAGGGCATTAAATCTCATTAAAAGTAGCGATCCTTATTTAATTGTTTTGCTTGGATTAATACCTACAATAAATACACCGATGCAAGATATTACCCCAAATGCTCAAAATATTGCAAAATTTATTGCAATTACCCGATTATTATTTCCAAATACCCCAATAAGTTTGGGTTGCATGCGTCCTGGAAAAAAAATTAGAAATCAAATTGATCTTTACGCAATCCAAGCAGGTATTAATCGTATAGAAATTCCAACGCGAAAAGCAATTCATTACGCAACCAAAAACGGGCTTCAAATTCAAAATCATAAATCTTGTTGTGCGGTTCCTTTGGAATTGCTATGAAAAGTCTTATTTAACCAATTTGTAATATGAATACTATCAAAAAAAAACGACGGATAATCATGAAAATTCTGTTGATCAATCCTGCAGGACATGTTTCTAAGTATAAAAAACACCCAGTCATTAATTTTACAGCTATTCCCTTAGGTTTAGCATATATAGCGGCAATGTTAGAAGAAGAAGACCATAATGTTAAAGCATTAGATGCAGCTTGTTTTCAGCTTTCACCCGAAGAATCTAAAAAGTGGATTAAAAAATTCAATCCCGATTTAGTAGGTATTCAAGCATTTACACCGAGCGTGAATTATGCTGTGGATTATGCTGATGCTGTGAAAGAAGTGACACCCAATGCAAAGGTAATGTTGGGAGGCCCTCATCCTACCTTCATGCCTGATCAGACAATAAATTATACAAAAAGTATAGATTTTTGCCTGAGAGGCGAAGGCGAATACACTTCTGTTCGCTTAGTCAATGCTCTTGAAAAAGGGACTTCCTTGAAAGATATCAAAGGATTATCATTTCGACATAATGGGAATATATATCATAATCCAGATGCGCCATTAATAGAAGACTTAGATGCGCTTCCCTTCCCAGCTCGACATCTATTCCCAGTTCAACATTATCGTTTTTTTGGATCACGGTTTAGGGGGGCGAGTTTTATTAGTAGTCGGGGATGTCCATATAACTGCTCTTTTTGTTCTGAAGCAGCTCTATTTCGACATCGTTGGCGCCCTAGGAGTGCTAAAAATGTTGTAGATGAAATTGAATACATTGAAAGTAGGTGGAAAAAGTCAATAATTGGATTTATGGACGATTGTTTTGCCCTAAGTAAAAAGCGAGTCTGGCAAATCTGCGATGAAATGAAGAAACGAAAGATTGATTGTCCCTGGGGTTGCGCTATGCGTGTTGATATCCCTGATTTCGATATGCTCAATAAAATGGCCCGCCACGGGTGTGGAATGATTTACTTTGGCGTTGAATCGGGCAGCCAACAAATTCTTAATAATGTGAAGAAAGGGACATCAGTAGAGCAGATTCGTAAAGTTTTTAAGTGGTGTCGAAAGCTCGGCATTGATTCGATCGCTTCACTCGCATTTGGATTTCCAGGTGAGACAAAACGAAGTGTTATGGATACGATTCAATTTGTAATTGACCTAAAGCCATCATTTGTTGTATTTGCATCAGCTACCCCATATCCTGGCACTCCATTTTTCGATCAAGCTTTAGAGACTGGCTTGATAAAGGAAATCCCTCAAGATTGGTCCCGATTTACACTCTTGGACCCAGTGTTAGAGTTAACAAACATGACTAAGGAAGAGTTAAAACTATTACTCTTTTATGCATATCGAAAATTCCATTTGCGATTCCAATATTTGCTCGATAGGCTTTGGTTCGAGATAAGTCTTGGTCTGAAATTGTACGGCCCTTTTCAAACAGCAATTCAATTTATAGATGCAGTACTCCCATGGCTTCGCTGGATGAAAAAATATGGAGTGCTTGCACAATTACTCCCCAAGGATCCGCTGGATGAAAAAGAGTATTTCCACCGGGTCTATTTCGCGAAAAAGAAGAAGAAGGAAATGCAGCAAAATAAGAATAGAACCAATAAAAGTTAAATTAATCAATTTTTAAAATATATCCCTTTCTTGGAGAGGGAAATATTGGAATTTTACTCCAGCTCTTCTTTAATATTCATGTCGCTTTTTCTAATTGAATTTATAAGTACCCCTCATTATGATCCTAATGAGCAATATTTCAGAATCGTTAAATTTAATAGTTTATTTATATTAACATACAACAATTTTGCTAAAAAGGTCAAGATTTAGAGTTATAATAATAAAAGAAAAAAATATTTAGAATTATTGGTAAAGAAGTGGGATAAATTGCTTCGGCAGGTTATTGTCTTATTAGGAAAAACGCCCATATTTAAGAGAGAATACGGAAGATCTTTATCATGGGAAGCACTTTCCCCTATTCTCAACTCCTTAACAGATTTTTTGCAACACTCAAATGAGGATATTGTTGAGTTTATGAACATTGTTAATATGAAAGTTTGTTATGCTACTTCTAAATATTATAATGTTCTCGTTATTTTTGTTACCGATCAGACGGATAAAGAAGAAAATATCAAAGAAGAAACCATTAATATTCGAGATATTTTTGTTAATAAATTTTCGGAGGTCCTTCTTCAAGGAAATTACGATACTGAGACCTATGAATCGCTTCGCCACGATACGGATGAGGCTTTTCGAGAGTTACGTCCCAAAATCGCACTTATTGGTTTTTCAGGAGTAGGGAAAACCACAATCACACGGTTAATTCGTGCAGAGGAAATACCGATGAAACACATCCCAACTATCACTGGAGATGTTGCCGCTATTAAGGTCGGATCGCTTCATATGTATTTGTGGGATTTCGCGGGACAAGAACAGTTCTCGTTTATCTGGTCCCGATTCGTAAAGGGTTCTGACGCAATTGTCCTCGTTGTGGATAGTACAAATCATAACTTAAAAGAATCAAAATTTTTCGTTGATTTAATTAAGAAAGAAGCACCCAAAGCACGAGTTGCAATTGTCGCAAATAAACAAGACCTTCCAGGAGCTTTATCTCCGGAGGAAATAGCAAATGCATTAGGTTATAGAACTTATTCTTTGGTTGCAATTGATCCAAACCAACGAGGAGCGATGTTAAATATCATTGGGGAAGTGGTGGAGGTTACAAGTGGCGTTACATCTTTAATCCAACCAATGCTAGAAAGAGAAAGTTTAGTAGAAACTGCTGAGGCTGCTATAATGCAAGGAAATTTATTAAAGGCATCTGAAATTTATAAACATATTGCAGAATTATCGGAGAACTTAGGTGAAGATGATATGGCTGTGATTTTTCGCGAACAATCAAAATTATTAGCACGTCAAGTTCAAGAGGCAGCACTACAAGTCCAAGAAAAGAAGATCGCGAAACCTATAGCGGCGGAGGCAGCTCCTCGAGTTGAGCTTCCTCCCGGAGTAACGGAAGTACAACCATCAGAAGCCGTCCCTACAAGTACTTCTGCTGCTGAACAGCCAGCACCCGCACCAGCTATAGCTCCATCACCAACTTCAGGGGAAAATACCGAAGTAGAAATTGCAAGGTTAGAAAATGAACTATTAGAGATTAATAATACAATAAGTGATTTGAAAAAAGGAGCACGAGAAATGAATCAGGATGATTTTGAGAAAGAAATGGTTCAATTAGAAAACCGGAAAAATAAAATTCATAAATTAATTATGGAACATCGAATGAACATCATTAAAAAATTAGCCGTTTAGGTTTGAATAAAAAATGGCAAAAGATATTGAGGATATGATCACAGATCTCGAGAAAAAACAACAAAGTGCGGCTTCTTTAAAAGATGAAGTCCGAAAATTAAGCCAATTGACAAAGGATCAAAAAGAGAAAATTGACAAGTTGCAAGCCAAATCAGACAGCCAGCAAAAGAAATTGGATGAAATGGTTGAGGTACCTACAGACGTTATGGAACTTAAGGTTATTATTGGTAGGCAAAGAGCGGAAATAGAAGCTTTTGAAGATAAAATGGGTGATCGGGATTGGAGAATTAATGAGTTAGAATCGGAATTAGGGATGATAAAGAAACAAAGAGAAGAATTACGAATTAAGTTGAATGACCTTAGGAAAAGAGCAGGGGAATCTGGTAGTATAACAGAAGACTATGAGAACAAAATAAAAGAACTTGAATTGGAATTAAAAACAACTAGAGAATTTTTA
>JABXJU010000019.1 GCA_013375405.1 Candidatus Helarchaeota archaeon | reverse complement strand
GTTTAAAGTGTTAAGGGTGCTATTGAATATCGTGACATTAGCACCGCGACCGGTTGAGGTAAAGGAAACGGTCGAATTGTAGATCGTTAAATTGGTGTTGTGATAGGTATTGAATGAAACGAAATTGCTAAAGTAAATTGAAACGTTGGCGTCATCATAAAGGAGGATACTATAAAAGTTGGAGTTATTGGTGAGGGTGAGATTTACTTGATTATTGACAACATAGCTGTAAATAAATTGATTGATGAAGACATTTTGGTTGATATTGAATTTAGCGTATGCCCACGATTCAGCTCCAATGAAGGTATCATTATAGCCGGTGATATTTCCTTGATAGAAATAGTAAGTATTATAAACGCCGAAGGTAATAGTTGTGTTCTCGAGGTAGAAAGTGCCATTGCAGTAAAGATCCAGTGTATTAATAGTCGAGTTCACGATTGAGGCGGAGCTTTGTCCACTAGACGCCCGGATAACGCCTATAGAACTTTGATACAGAGAGATATTTGAAGTCCCATACTGACCTATCCAATCTAATGCGGAATTATTAACGAAGACCTTTGTAGAACCATAAATATCGAGTATGGTCGTTATAGAAGAATAGCTTGAAGATATAATGGTGTATGTGGGAACTCCGAAACTCCCCGTACCTGAGAGTATGTTATTATCGACAGTCCAATTACCGGAAAGAAGGGAGGTATATTGGTTAATATTGGCAATATTGGAATCGATTAGAGTCAGGGAGCAATTGTCGTTGAGATTAAGCGTAGCACTAGTGGTGAAATTTCGTAGGGTAGTTACACTCGAGCCATAGCCATAGAAGGAGGTGGATAGACTGCAAAGCGTGGCATTACATGTTGAATTATCATACATTCGCAGATAATAAATAGAGGCATTGTAAATAGACACTTTCGCAAGATCATAACCGCTGAAAAAGGAGCTTATTACGGCATCTGTCACCGAAACAGTGGAGTTATCATAGATTTCCACGGAATCAGAAAAAGTCACGTTGGTGAAGGTGGCTATCGCATCTCCATGAATAAACAATTGATTGTTGAAGTTGACATCCATTCCGCTGATAGTCGAGTGGGCATCAATCGTGAGGTCGGAGGACCAGGTGACATTAGTCATCTCAAGACTCCCATAAATAGACATGTTGCCGGTGGTGAAGGAGAAGTTCGCATTCTGTAGAATTAGTTTCTGGTATTGTCCAACGGTGTAAGTCGAAGGAAATACAAAATCCGCAGAATATAGGAATACACGGATCATAGTGAAGGTTACAGATGTGGTCCGAATCGCCCCAGAGGAATCATTCATCCACGCATGAAGGGTGAAGACCGCCCCTGCCCCGAGTGGCCTATTAACAGCAGTAGTCCAAGTAATATTAGATGGATCAAGCCACGAGCTAGCCGTTTCCTCGTAAATTCGGTACCAGACCATATCGACATCATCAGGAGTCGCAATATTAATGTTAATTTCGGTTGTTTGCGACTCATAGATCGTGTTGGTGGGGGATAGAATTCTAAATGGTGTTGGGGACTCACCACGAGTTAAAAGCAGTACTGGCACGAGAATCGCTACTGTAATGATCGCACTAAAAACAACTACATATAATAATTTCTTAGAAGGCATGTCTATCAGCTATTTTTTTTTATTTTTATATCATTAATTGAATTGATTTG
The DNA here is from genome assembly GCA_013375405.1 of Candidatus Helarchaeota archaeon. The sequence continues at coordinate 31,154 of JABXJU010000019.1, read as the reverse complement.
ATGTATTTGATTTAAGAAAATAATTTATTAATTCTTTCGCGTGAATGGCTGTTTTATCGGTGGACTAGTAAAATTTCGTGGGGAGTGAAAAAATAAGGATCGAAGAAATATATGGATCCTGATGGATGAAAAATTGAAGGAAGGGATTAAAATTATACATTCATAAATCAGATGCAGGGAAATTTAGATTTTTATCCATGCAGTTCTCAACATTTCAAGGGGAATTAATGTTAAAAAAGGTCTGTATTCTCCTAAATTTCTTGGTCTTGGCACAATCCGGTCATTAAAGACGAATTTCTTGGTTTGGAAAAATTGTGAAGATCATGAAAAATTTTGAAATCTCACCTAGAGATCTTGCATGAGATCAAAATGACCTCTCCGAAAATATCGCAAGTTGGGATCACTATCATAATTTCACCATTAGATCGAAAATGGACCTGAGTGCATCGGACAAAAAACCATTACCTTTATATACCCATGCTTTCGTAGAAAGTACCAGTAGATTTGGTAACGAATCTACCCAAATATTGCACAAAAAAAATCAATATTTGAGGGAGAAAAATGGCAAAAGGTAAGCAAGTTATTACCAAAACTGCTTTGCGAAGATTGATGAAAAACGAAGGCAATGCGACCATCGTGGCTTTAAATGCAGTTCTATCACTCCAGGAATGGTTAAATGATACAGCCATCGAAATCACCAAGAAAGCGCTAGCCTTGGCGAAACATGCTAAACGCAAGACAATCACCAAAGCAGATATCAAATTAGCAGTGTAGACTGCTTATAACCCTCTCCTTTTTTTTTATTTTTGATTTTTAAGTTACTCAGAATCTGGAATTTTATGGAAAGATCTTGCGATATTCTTTTAATAAAGTGATACTTTTTTATATTGTATCGAATTTCATTTCTGATTATTATCCATGCAATTTTTCATATTTCAATGGAAATTAACAAGATAGGAAGGCTATACGCTCCTGAATTTCGTGGTCTTGGCACAATTCGGTCTCAAAGGGCGAACATCTTGATTTAGGAAAATTGTGAAGATCATGAAAAATTTTGAAATCTCACTTAGAGATCTTGCATGAAATCAAAATGACCTCTCTGAAAATATCGTAAGTGGGGATCACTATCACAATTTCACCATTAAATCGAAAATGGATTCGGATTTATCGGACAAAAAACCATTACTTTTATATACCCATCCTTTCGTAAAATGTACCAGTAGATTTGGTAACGAATCTACCCAAATATTGCACAACAGAAATCAACATTTGAGGGAGAAAAATGGCAAAAGATAAAAAAGTTATCACTAAGACTGCTTTGCGAAGATTGATGAAAGCTGAAGGCAATGCGACTATCGTGGCACTCAACGCAGTTCTATCACTTCAGGAGTATTTAAATGATACTGCCATCGAAATTACCAAGAAAGCGCTAGCCTTAGCACAACATGCTAAACGTAAGACGATCACCAAATCAGATATTAAATTAGCAGTGTAGACTGCTTATAAACCTCTCTTTTTTTTTATTATTCAATTGTTTTTCTCTCTTGAGATAAGGTTATTTGTGTAAAAGGCATAAAATTTTTAGGTTAAACGAGAAAACACCAAAATTTTATGATTTCATAAATTGAGAAAGTGATTTTTGGGTTCTATGGCTGTACCTTGCATCTGTTATTTTTTGATTTGTCATATCTGATAATTAATCTATAGTCGAATCCAACCATTACTTAAGGAGTTTAAATTGTATAAAATAGATTTATTTTTAGAATGCCGGAAATTTATGATATTAAGCGAGATCCTCAGTATTCTGATGAAAGATCAGAGACGTATAGAAAGAATTTTTACAAAAGCTTTTACAGCAGGCGGGATTTTTTAAAAAACAAAGTTAGTGGATTTGATGAAAAAACAGAGGTTTTGACTGAAAAGGGATTCTTGTTTTTTAAAGATTTAAATAGAAGCTGTAGAGTTGCTAGCCTAGTAAATGGGTTTTTAAAATTTGTCAAGCCACTTTTCTTAGGTAAAAAGAAATGGGATGGATTAATTTACTTAATTCAATCTAGATCTGTGGATTTAGTAATTACTCCAAATTTAAAATTGTTTTATAAGGAGGCTCGCCACTCATCTTATAGTTTAAAACCGATTTCAACTATTACCTTTCAAAATTTAAATTTGAAATCTAACTGTAACTGGATTGGTAACAATATTGATTGGTTTCTTATACCAAGCATCAAGAAAGGATTGAACAAACATAAAATAATTACTATGCCACAAATTAGAATCAAAATGGATTATTGGTTAGAATTTTTGGGATATTTTCTCTCTGAAGGGTCTACTACAGGGTATAAAAGATCAGGTTATATCCGAATACGACAGAAAAGAGGAAATAAAAGAGATAAAATCAGAATTTTACTTGATAAAATGCCATTTAGATATCGTGAATACGAAAGTGGTTTTAGAATAAATGATAAGCAATTATTTCAATTTCTAAAGAAGTATGGAAAAGCCCATGAAAAATATGTACCAACAGACATAAAAATGTTAAATATTAGACAGTTAAAGATTCTGTTTAATTCGTTAGTGTTAGGTGATGGTCACATTTCACCAAGAGGTTATATTAGCTATTATACAAGCTCTCAGAAGTTAAAAGATGATTTATGTGAAATCATTCTAAAGATAGGCTTTTCACCAACTGTTTACACTAGAATCCGTCAGATAAAAACAGATATGAAATTTGCTAGAAAAAACGAGAATGCCATAATTCTGAAATCATATAGGCCCAGTTATACAATAAATGTGAGAAAAAGTAAGAACTTAAAAATAATCTCTAACAAGCATATAAAGAAAAGTAATTATTCAGGTGTTATTTATAATTTAAAAGTTCCATCTAATATAATTTATATCCGAAGAAATGGTAAATGTTGTTGGTGTGGGAATAATTAATTCTGAAAAATTAAATCAGATTTTGGGGGAACTACTCTGGTTTGATATAATCTAAAATTGCTTTCTGACTTTTGGATTCGAGAATTTTATTAACAGAGCGATGAGCGTTCTTTATCTCTTCTTCAATCACTTCTTTACAAGCAGGGTTAAGCTCAAAGCCTATGAAATTACGATTATTTTTTATACAACATGAAATCGTGGTACCGTTTCCTAAAAAAGGATCTAGAACTAGGTCCTTTTCCTTACTGGAATATAAAATGAGTTTTTCGACGAGTTCCTCCGGGAGCTTAGTTGAATTTTTTTCTTTGCCAGGTCGATAGGGGCGCTTAATGACCCAAACATCTTCAGGATAATGGTCAACTTTGTTGAAATAGTATTTTTTAGGATTTTTTACGGTAAAGAGGATATGGTAATGGCTGGTCACAAATTTCCGCTTCGTAAAGACGCCAAACTGATATTTCCAGATGATATGATTGATGACATGAAGATTCACATTTTCGATAGCATTCAACACATCTTTTAAATTACTCCATCCAGAAATGATATAACAGCTCCCCGTTTCCTTTAAAACGCGAGATGCTTCCTTTAACCAATTAGATGTAAAGTCATAATAGTTTTCAGCCGAAATTTCATTATATCCTCCGACTACAAAATCAGCTTTGCGGTTATACTGATTCCCCATCTTATGAAAGTTAATGCCAAAGGGTGGGTCCGCGACGATTAAATCAATTTGATTTTCGTCGATTCGATTTTGCATGCCTTCGATGCAATCCTCGTAATAAATAGTATTGATGTCCAAAGGGGTTGCCTCTCAAGTAATATAATCCCTTTTCCTTTTAAAATAATGTTTGTAAATTTGACGTAAAAAGAGGTGATCGAACCCTAAAAATATTTAAATAGAATCGCTACGTAGATGCTACGTAGCAATACGTAGCAAAAATAGGTGACTCAAAATCGCTAAAATAGATTATTTAATATTATTAAGTTTAAAAGATGGAGAAAAAAACGGTAAGGAAAGAATGTTCGAATTAAACACGGAATTTGGATTCTTTTATAGAAAACATTTAATAAAAGAATTAGAGCGGATCGATAAAAAAATACAAGAATTAAGAGAAAAGGAAGAATTTAAAGAAGCTTTCCACGATATTGATATCCAGTAGGTGATTGAAATGTTTGATGAAGAATGGTATGAACAATTTGGCGAAGAATGGAAAGAAAGCATGAAAAAGTTTAAAGAACCCATGCAGGAATTTAGGGAAAACATGAAAGGAGAGGATTTCAGTGGAAGTGGATAAAAGGAGATCACTTAAAAGTTTAGCAAGTGAAGAATTGATAAAAAAGAGTTTCTTATCCGGAGTCATTACCAATTTTTATGGTCAATTGGTTCCAAAGTTAATGGAAAAGTATAATGATGAGCAAAAAGTTGCGGATATCTTGAAAATTTTTGGAAGACGATTGATAATAAGATTTTATGATTATTGGACCCCTAAAAGCAAAGGAATTAAGAGATTATTAGAAGAAACTTATAGGGCCATCATGAGAAGAAATGTGAGAAGAGTTACTAAAGTAGAAGAAAATAAGAAGTGGATATTGGTAGATTCTAGTTGTATCATGTGTGGGAACGGAGCTAAAGCATTTGGTGATGTACACTATTGTACTCTCATGGCGGGAATACTTGAAGGAGGCATTAATCATTTGAGAGAGAAGAAAGGATTTGAATATCTTCCTAAAATAAAGGCTGAGACCATCGCATCAAAAACTAATGGAGATCGAGTTTGCAAGCATGAAATTACGGTGGTGGAATAAAATGCTTAGATATCTTGAACGAGGGTTTAAAAACATATTAGGTGAACTGGGTAAAAGATTTGTTAGGCGAACGCAGCAAAAAATGAATACGTTATTCCTAAGTATTATAATCTTGGAATATACTCGAATATTAGTGGAATTCCTCTATGATGGAAATTTAGAAGCTGCCTTGGAAGATTTTTATGATACTGGTAAAAATACTGGAAAAAGTATTACGGACAGGCATTTAAATGCAGCAAGACATATTTTATCAAAATCATTAGAGGACAGTCCTCGAATGGCTAGAATTTTTTGGTATATTGCGATGGGTGAGGATGTACCCAAAAGAAAGATTCGTTTCGTTCCAAAAGGGACCGAAGGCAATGAATTTGACATCCTAACTTGGACATTTGATCGGTGTATTTTCTGTGCAGCTTCAACTGAAGAAAAGGATATACTCATCAATAAAGAGACTATGGGAAATCAATCGTGGGGGGCCCAAGTTAGCGGTATTTTTGAAGCCTTGATGCAAGCAGTCCAAGATTATGTTGGGAATAATTATAAAATTAAAGTAAAGGAAACAAAATGCATCATGAAAGGCGACGCATCCAATGAATTCACCATGTGGTTCATTCCGAGAGAAATGATTGAAAGGGGTGTTGATTTTGAGTCACACATGGACTGAAATTCCAAAAGATCTTCCAGGACGATATATTTTACAATTATTTTTCAGAATTGAGTTTGGTGGAGATTCATAATCCTTATATAAAGAATGTATCATATTACACTACAAAAATTTTAGAGGAGGTAAATGAATGCCTACATATATAATTCTTGGCAATTTTACGCAAAAAGGACTGAAGACCATTAAAAATATGCCCAAGGCGGTGGAACAAGCGCGAAAAGTTGCTAAATCACTCGGAGGCGATGTAAAGGAGCTCTACTTCACCTTGGGGCGCTACGATTTTATAGCAATAGCAGAGGGTCCTGATGTCGAGACAATAATGAAGGCGATATTAACTACAGCTACTGCAGGAACATTCAATACAGAAACATTAACAGCGATTCCGACTGATAAAGTGGAAGAAATTCTGAAGGAATTACCGTAACTTGCCCATTGAGCTCTAATAATCCTCTTTTTTTACTAACAGTTCCTATTTAATTGGCCACCCACTCTGTTGATCTATTATCTCATCGATTTGGTTCATAATTTGGAGGGTTTCAGTGACGGCATGGATAATTTTTCTGTATTGCTGAATATCTTCCTCCGTGAGAAGCCGCCCTCTTCGATCCTTGAGCCATTTCTGACACATTTGATAGCCACCAATGATAAAAGACCAAACTTTTCGAGAAATTCTTTGAAACAATTGAGATTTATTGATATATACAGCATTTTCTTTAAACTTCGGATAGCCTTTTTGGATAATATCATCTCCAGAGCCAATAAAAGTAACATTGGGAGGAGGAGCCCCTTTCAGGAGGTGGAGTGCGATTAAGTCTTGACCAAGAGCCGCCAATTTCGCAAATAATCTTTTATCTTGAACAACTGGAATTCGAGGAAAATCAAGTTTTAAATAGTCACGGTATCGGGTTCGGTAGCCGTTCGAGTGTAGAATGGCATAAATATAACCCATAATAGCAAGTTCATCAAATTTAGGGGATAATTTTTCAAAAGCTCGTTGTGCCAGAGGAGTGAGGTTTGATTTTATTTCCTTATTTGAATAAGAATATAATGGAAAAACGTAGGAGCCGCGGGTGCTCTCTCCAGCTTTCTGTTCGACAATATATTCGCTGATAAAGCAAGAAGTAAATGTTTCTTTCCGATAATGCCGTGAGGCAATGAGAACTAAATTCTGTTTCCCATTAATATGGTCCATCACTTCTTTTCTGGCACGATTTAAGAGAAGAGGGTGATAAGTAATATACCGAATATCAAATGGGCGAAAAAGACATTTAGTTATGCAATTAATCACCGTTTGAGCCTTTAAAGCCTTTAATTTGGAATAATCCCACCATGTATCTGTCAATTGAGGAAAAGCATGTAAAAATTCGGGCGTATCTAGTAAGGTGAAGAAGCGCTGGAGTTTCTGTGTCAATTCTTCAGGAGAGAAATCGACCGTAAGCCAATCGCGATTGGTGAGAATCCCAATCCGTTGTAGTTGAAAGAGGTCTCTTAAAGAAATAAAGGAATTATATTCATCAGCCAAATGAGGATCATAAGGTATAAAAAAGAAATTTGGGGATTTAGGATGGAGCTGACTCCAAGAAAGAGTGGAGATATCATGCATTTGGAGAGTATGATATTTGGAGTCACGTTCGCCCCAAAGATCGAGATGATAGACCGCTGGTTGAGTAAGCTTTGTAGGTAGTTTGATAAAAAACGAAATGGCAACGCCTTGTTGAATATCGAACACATTTTGGTCCTCAGAACCATCAGGACATCTTTCCTCGATATTACTATTTCCATGTAAATCAATGATATAGATTTTATCGAAAAATTGGAGGAGTTGTTTTCGCATACCGCGATGAATCAAACCAGAAAGAAAGCCATGATTTGTTACCATCCCAATTATACCAAACCCAGTTTTTTCAATATGATGATGGACAAGTCTAATGAATTTGATGTAATCATCGGAGAGTGGTTTAATGTATTTTTCCTCTCGCACATCCGTTTTGTATGTCTGCATGAGATCTCGGATGTACGGCGTATCGTTGCTGGAATTGACAACATAAGGGGGATTACCAATAATAATAGAAATCGGTTTATCCACTTTAATCGCATTGGCGGCGCTGATTTCCTCCTTAAACCAATCCACTCCTGGATCTGAAGGGCCTTCCAGGGCATTGCTGAGATAGATTCCAAGACGTGGATTTGCCTGGAAGTCATAACCAGTTTCAATAAGTTTTAGGCCAAGTTTCAAATGCGCCACAGCATAAGACGCCAGCATAAGTTCAAAACCAAACAGTCGGGGCAGTAAAAAGTTGGAGACATAGTCGTTCCATTTCTGTTGCAACTGATGTTTCCCTAAATCTTCATTTATTTTGTCAAAAGTCTGTTTAATTATATCAATAACGGAGGACAAAAAGGTACCAGAGCCCGTAGCAGGATCGAGAATTGGAAACTTAGCATTGATTAAGCCCTCTGGGCAATTAAATTCTTGTCGGAGTAGATAATCTACTGATCGAACGATAAAAGAGACAATTGGGGCGGGAGTGTAGAAAACTCCACGTTTTATCTTCTGTTTTGGGTCATACTGTTTTAAAAACAATTCATAAAAGTGAAGAATGGGGTCCAATTGAGGATTTTGTTGGTTCATTTCCTGTAAAATGGCCTCGATATTTGACGCTTTCAAGAGGCGTACTAATTCTTCAATTCTCAGTTCTTCAGTCTTACTGATTTCTAGTGATTTACCAATGAGATTTTTCATGATGGGATTGAAATTCGATAAGAATGAGGAGGAATTATCTAAACTAAAGGTATTTTTTAAGGCAACGCGTGATAAAAAGAGGATATATGTGATTGTTTGGGTAAAGATGTCTGCGAACGTTTCCGTATCCATTGCACGATTATAATTTTTGAATGTCAGATATAGATCTTGAAGCACGATATTTTGACCATCATTTTTCAGGACCGCTTTGACCGATTCTTTAATATTTTGTGCTACATTCGAGAGATTCTTGAAAAAAATCTTATAATTTCGAATATTCTTTTTGCTTTCGCCCACAAAATCACTATTTAAGTTAAATTTTCTATTTTTCTCAAATTAATTCTCTTAGTTAAAGTAATTAAAAATCATTTTTCATCAAATTTGAAGTTGAAAAAAGTTAAGAAGCTTAGTAAAAATAGGTGTTTAGGTCGTCATGATGCAAAGCAATATTCAGTATTTTTTTCATCCAAAAAGCGTTGCCATTATTGGAGCGAGTGATAAAGAGTATTCGTGGGGATATTGGATTGGGATACATCTTCTGGAATATAAACCACAAGGAAAGATCTATGTAATAAATCCAAGACATGATACTGTATTAGGGAAAAGAACCTATATAAGTGTCAAGGAACTACCTGAGGATATCGACCTAGCCATGATTATAGTCCCTGCTCCTCAAGTCGTTTCAACATTGGAGGAATGTGCTACAAAAGGGGTAAAAGCTGCAACTATCATCTCAGCAGGTTTCAGCGAAACGGTAGAAGGAAAGGAGTACACAGTTGGATTACAACAAATCGTGAAAGAGTATGGAATTCGGCTTCAGGGACCTAATTGTGCAGGATTTTACAATTGCTCAGTACCAATTAACGGAAGCCCCTTGGATTTTCAATTCCTGAAGGATAGTCCTGTCGCCTTTATCACTCAAAGCGGCTATGTGGGAAATAGTCTTACTATTTGGGGCTCAAACCGCAATTTACATATTGGAAAATATATCAGCGTTGGAAATGAAGCAGATTTAACTATTACTGATTATGTGGAATATTTTAGCCAGGACCCAACTGTTGAAATCATGTATTTGTATATAGAAGGAATTAAAGATGGGGATCAGTTCGTAAATGTGCTAAAAGACGTTGCTCCCACAAAACCGATTGTTGTATGGAAGGCAAGCGAAACAGCGGCGGTGAGGCGGGCAGCAAAGTCCCATACAGCGCATCTCGTAGGATCTCAAGGAGTTTTTCAGGGATTAATGAAGCAATTGGGAATTATACATATTCGCCGCTTAGAATATGGGACCTTAGTTTGTCATTCTCTCTTAAGAAATCCACCCTTGCAAGGAAATCGGCTTGCAATTATGATGATAGGCGCTGGGTGGGGGATCTCCTTAACTGATGCCTTATCAACTGCTGGCTTTGAGGTGCCCGAATTCTCCAACGAATTGAAGATGAAACTAAAGATGATACTCCCCAATTATCGGGTATCAGTAAAGAATCCGATTGATTTTGGAGCAGCAGACACTTTCGATTTAGGCTTATTAAAGACAATTCCACAACATGTCTTTGAAAGTGAAGAAGTAGATGGTTTTATCATGGCAAATATAGGGGACCTTTCGTCATTTGATCCTCGCGCAGTATTCATTGAACCCCAGGTCGTTAGGACCTTCAAGCGTCTTCAAAAAAAATACCAAAAACCAATTTATTTATTTACACTTCTCTCAGAGGCGGATAGCAAAAGCGTTCCGCTCATTAAAAAACGCTCGAATCTGTATCATTCCATGGATGAACTGTTAGAAGTTTTGAAAGCACAGCTGTTTTATTATCGCTCGAAAATGAACCAAAAGCAAATGACATAAATTAAAGTTGATAGGATTGGCAAATTGTATTTGGTTTTTTATTAGTATCTTAGGTGTAATTTGTTTAATACCAATTCATTTTTTATCAGTTGAGCATCTGAAGCTTCAAGAAAAATATGGAAAGGAGAAAGGGGATAAAATCGCTAAAATTCTGGGTATGATTTCAGGATGGGGATTCTTTATATTTCTGTTTGGAATCTGGATTTCACCTCAACCCAGATTTACGATTCCATTTTTTCAAGATCTGGCAATAGTAATTCCTATTATCAATTTGTCAATTCCTTTGTTCCACCTGATAGTCTCTATACTCTTGATTATCTTAGGTGCGTGGTTTGCAATTGCAGGTGTTAAAGAGGTTACCCTAAAAGTTGCAGAAACGCACAAACCAGAAAAAGTTATTACAACTGGAATTTACTCTAGAATTAGACATCCACAATATTTTGGCACTATAGTGGTACATGTGGGTTTTTCCTTACTGCTATCTTCACTTTATTCCTTACTATCTACTCCGTTGATAATTTTCTATAATTATATTACCTCATGGAAAGAAGAAAAAGAGCTAATTAAAGAATTTGGTAAGGAGTATGAGGAGTATAAAAAGAAAGTTCCAATGTTATATCCAAAATTAAGGAGAGAACGTAAGAGATAGAAATATTTCTACCTTCACAATTAAATTTTATTTCTCTTGGATTTTAAAATCCCACGAGTGATATTATTAATTGTAGCATTATAAACTGGATTTCAAAATACGACGGTTAAAATAAATATTAAAAAGAGTATCCTGTTTTTTTAAGATATAAAAAAAAAGGAAATGATTTAGAGCTTTTTTTCCCGCCGTTCATGGTGAATACTTCCAGAGATCGTTAAGTAAGCCCACAGATGCATTGTCGTACCCATCGCCCCCGAAGAGCCACAAGTTGCCCGCCGTATCGGTCCAGGAAACACTGTAAGCCCTCGCGCCGGGCACGTTGGTCGCGGCCGGCACGCCCTGCTGGCCGTAGCTTCCCAGTTGATTAGCTGAATAATTGCCGGACACCCACGTCCACAAATTTATCGGTCCAGCTGGTCTTGGAAGAAGTACCACAACAAGAATCATGCTTGTGATTATTATTCCAGCGATTCCAAGAGCTGAAATGATCTTTTTTTTCGATTCCATGTTACTCCCACCCATTTGTACGTATTTCTTATTTTTTTTGTGACATTATGGAATGTATGAAGTTTGATATGAACTATTATTTGTCAGTATCTGTCACAATATTTTGTATGAATTACATATGTGACCGAACCATGTTATAAAATCTAGTTTTTTGAAATTCCTTTTTTTATTCAATAATAATTATTTCCACACGTGACTTAGAAGAAAATGAGGAAATTAAAGAATTTGGCAAGGAGTATGAGGATTACAGAAAAAGGGTTCCAATGTTATATCCAGGGAAACTTTTATTATGCAATGATATTGAATTAATAATTCTCAAATAACTAAATGAAAATGTTTGGAGTGTGAAAAACCTTGATTTCAGGTTATAAATTGGAAGGTGATCGAAAGGTGGAAACACCTTGGTTAGATGGTATTTTAGCGCGCGCTATGAATTTAGTTGATGAATGGCTAAAACAGAAACCCGACCTAGTAATTTTCCCGAATGATTTTCTATTATTTCAAGCGATTGGATGTGCAGATGTTATGAGAATGCTGGAGGGATTCAAAAAGGCTGGAATTGAAGATGACCTTGCTCGTTCTAAAGTGCACTCACATTTGCAAGAACGTTTAGCCTATGCTGGTCTATATGTATTCTTTTATCATTTTACATTCTTTCTAGATCAAGCCGCGAGTCACTGGCCTATCGATGATGACCCATTGGCGTTACCAACTAATTTTGGCCTTATAGAGGAACATATTACTGAAAAAGAATTAAGAAAAACCATGGACTTTGGAAAATCGTTCCCGAAGATAATTGGACCAGAAGCCACCGAACATCTTTTACAGGCAGTTCTTGCTTTTGATCGTTGGGTTCGGGAAGAATACAAGTCCACATTAAAAAAATATGAAAAAGAAAAAAAGAAATAGAAAACGAAAAAGATAATTATTAATTAACCGTACAAAGAGATTCTAGTTTCGATCGATTTTAAAATACCACGGTGATTGTATATATTTGATAAATAAACGTAATTTGATTCATAAGCAAGCGGTGGAACATCTTTATAGTTTTAACATGAACTATTTTTCTCATCATTACTATTATTAATACTATTAGAGGTATAAGATCTCAAAGATTTAAAAAAGAATGGAAAAGTCGTAGTCCGACGCTTTTTAAAGGTCAAACTAACCCGGCATCTTTTGTCCAATCACGGCAAAGGCTTCTTCCTGTGTTACCCAAGTTCTTATTGTATACCTATAATCCTCAATGCCCCAGTATTCAGACATCATTTTAGCAACCAACATCAAGGACTCTTCATATTTTCCCTCTTTGACTTTGTAAATGTTCATGGCCTTTATACCATCCTCGTCTACCGATACCATCTGTGCAGCCACTTCGCCAAGTTCGGGTCGGGGTGGATATTTTTGCATGAGCGAGAGACTGATTTTCAGATTTTCGGCTTGCTTTTCAGGGGGAAACCAAGCAGTAACTACTATATACACCATACATTTCACCTCCTTTCACATTTTTATAAACTACGTCTATAAACGACTATATATTAAATCAGGATTTATCAATTGACAAAATTGTCAAGTACCTTTGACTTTGATAAATATCAATTATATATTTTAACCGTGGTATTTTGGAATCTTAAAAAATGATTTTGTAAAAGTAAGAACTGAGAATATATCAAACCCCAAAAGTTAGTTTTTATTTCTCTTGGATTTTAAAATAACACGGTGAAAGTATATATCTAGTCGAAAAGCAAAAGTATCTTCAATTTATTTTATAATTTTCTCGATCCTATCCTTTGATTCCTCAGTATATTCTTTCCATAAAAATTTCGTATGTCTTCCATGCTTTTTGCTAATAACAACATCCGGTGAAAGATCTTTTTTCCTTGAATCCCTAGTTATATCCAGGTATGCTCCATCTAGTATTTCCTCAAACGTAAAACCTAAATCTTCCATCTTGATTCTGCTTTCAGTGTCGTCTGGAAATCTTGTCTCTAGTAATTCGGGATGTTCATCCGCCTTTCGATAAATTTTTTTCTTTCCAGTATTTGGAAGGACTCGATCAAAAGATTGATAGGGCATGACAATTCCTTTCTCTTCATATTTTTTCCTTAGGAAGGAAATGAATTCAGGGGTTAATTTATTAAATATAAGTCGATTTTCGGGTTCAAAAGGGGTGAGATATAAGCGGTGTTCCGTATAGAGCCCTCCCATCAATCCAAGGTATCGATTTCTGTAATCTTCTGTTGCATACCTGAAGCTTCCAGTTACTGGAGGGGAAGGCCAGATATTGAACCAATAATCCTTTAGTTTATAAACGAATTTAGAAGCTATTCCGTCAATCATGAAACCTATTACTTCAAAAGATGAATTTTCTAAAACCATGTTAAGGCAGGCGCTACACCACACCACACAAATGGTATAACGGGCATTGCTCCACTGTGGAGCTCTTTCATTTCTAGCATCACGAAGTGTGGCAATTATTCGGTTTGCCGCTTGATCTAAATTTTTGCTTTTTTTGGGGATATCTTTAAGTTTAATTCCAAGTTTCATGTGACGACGGTCAAAAAATTCATCATCTTCATGTATTACCCACCAATCCACAGGAATTCCATCTTCAATATGAAGATCCAATGCAAATCCGCATTGTCCCTCTTTAAAATCATGAATAATCAAAAAAGTAACATCTGCACTTTCGCCAAACAGTAATTTTGAGGTCCCTCGTTGGAGATCGCTTCTAATTGGTAACACCGGAGGAAAAAATGCATATGTCAAAATTTTGTCAATTTGCCATTCTGGTAATTTACCCAGAAGTATATCGCGAGTAGTATATACGGATTCATCTAATCTATTTTTTAACAATGAATAAATATTATCTATAAATTGAGAAAAGAGAAATTTGAGATATTCCCAGCCATACTCTTTAAACATTCCCCAAATGTTCGTTCCTAATGGTAAATGATATTTCGTGGTAATATCGTCTGAAATTTCCCCAAAAGTGTGTTGAGTCACGTAAATACCTCAAAGAAAATGATGTAATAATACAGATAATATTTTGATTAACTCCTTATGTATTTACTATTTAATTGTTAAGCCTTATTTATTTGTGTAAAGAAAAAATTGAGGAGATTATTAAAAAATCTCCAGCTCCTGAAGACCAAATCCCTTCAAAAAATACTTTGGAATAGGTACTTAAATTAGGAACGGTAATGGTTGATTTAAGTTGAAATTAAACCGAGAAATAATAATATTTTATTATTTGACGAAATACTATCAAATTTATCAAAATTATTGAGCCATTAAATAAGATTTTGAAAAGTTAATTTAAAATTACTTTATATCTACGATCACCGTGGTATTTTAAAATACCACAATGAAGATATAAATTTAAAAAAATCAAAATTAAACGTTTATTTGGTGAAAATTTTGGTAAAAATAGGAATAATTGGCGGTTCTGGATTAGATAATCCTGAATTTTTAAAGGAGGCAAAAGATCTTGAGGTTGATACCCCATATGGAAAGCCATCATCTCCATTGAAAGTGGGGAAAATAAGTAATGTTGATGTTGTTCTTCTGGCGAGGCATGGGAGACGTCATGAAATACCACCAACGCAGGTTAATTTTAGAGCTAATATTTGGGCCTTGAAAGAGCAAGGTTGCACGCATATCTTAGCGACGACAGCGTGTGGTAGTCTAAGAGAAGAAATTGGCAGGGGTGATTTTGTGATCCTTGATCAATTCATTGATTTTACTAGACTAAGGAAAATAACTTTTTATGAAGAGTTTCCAGGAGGAGGAGAAAATGCCAAACATACTGCGATGGCTGAACCGTATTCAGAGGAATTACGAAATATCTTTATAGAAAGTTCAAAAGAACTCAATCTCAAGTTTCATGAGAACGGGACAGTAGTTACGATTGAAGGTCCGCGGTTCTCAACAAAAGCGGAATCAAATATGTTCAGGATTTGGGGAGCAGATGTAATAAACATGAGTATAGCTCCAGAAACGATTCTAGCAAATGAAGCAGGCATACCATATGCAGCAGTTGCCATGTCTACGGATTATGATTGCTGGAAAGAGGATGAAACACCCGTGACATGGGAGGAAATTCTTGAAGTATTTAATAAAAATGTCGAAAACGTCATCAATTTATTAGTACATGCAATAAAAAAGATACATTAAAATAGCCAAAACTTTTTTTTCATTCCAAAAGTTGCCAACATATGAAATATAAGTTGAGTGGTGTAGAAATAAAAAATTAAAGGTTAAACGTATTCAATAGTTGCAGGGGGTTTTGGAGTTACATCGTAAAACACGTTTTTTGTTTCAGGGAGCTGAAGCAATTTATCCCGAAGGTCGTGGAGCAGATTAAGGGGTAAATTTGTTACAACCGCAGTTCGTGCGTCCTTACTATTAATACATCGAATAACAATGTCGTATTGGCCCGTCTCGTTGCCTCCGAGTTCATAAAATACACGAGCAAATTCAGTAATGGTTGAAGCCATCTTCGTAAGTTTTTCATAGTTCCATTGACATTTCACGCACAACGGAACTTCATAGGTTCTTTTTCCTTCAACCAATCCCGTAACTTTCGTGTTAAGGACATCCTCAATGGTTGCCGCGAAAATCTGGAATGGCTCTTGCAGTCCGTTTTCATTTATAATCATTGATTTTCCAAACTTCGCTTTGTAGAAATCATCAACAGTCGATTCCACGAGATCATGAATTTTTTTCTCAAATGTGAGGTTTTCTCGAGTGACGGGACCTACAATTCGTGCCGAGAGGGCAGGCCCTGGAAAAGCTTTCCGATAGACAAGGTCCTGAGGCATACCTAAGTATTCCAACACCTTGCGAACCTCTGCTTTCGTAAGAGAAGCCACAGGCTGGAGAGTTGCTTCCACATCATATTCGATCTCCACATTGTGCTGGCTCTTCACGAAGCCCGTTATATTTTGAGATTTGAGTTCTAATTCTTCTTCAATACTCATCGTTTCCTTTATATCAGTGATTTGAACACCAAAACTTTCCTCAATGTCTGGGAGAATAGTTCCATCTGCTAGGAGGTCACATTGCTCTTCTTTAACTACTTTGCTGATAGTATCTGAATAAGCTTTTTTAAAGAGCTTGCGTTTTCCCTCCGCATCGCCTTCGTCGAAAATCTGGGGAAGGAATTGCTCACGAATATCTAAGATGATGACATCGGGAAAGCGTTTCTTGATGTGTTCGCGTTCCTCAGCCCCTCGAATTATCCGCATGAGCCCATGATCTATGAAGACAGGATAAGTGTTAATCTGTGCCTTTTTCAGTAAGAGATATGTTGTCGAGCTATCAATGCCCCCCGATAAGGCACAAAACACCTTCTTCCCCTTCGCATGCTTTTGTAGGAATTGAATGGCATCGTCAACAAACTGCTTAGGATCCTTTAATGTCGTTATTAATCGGTGATTCAACATGAATTATTGTATGAAATAAGTAATTATTTAAGATTGTGGAATGCTTTCAATTATTAAGGAGAAAAATCACTACGCTTGTCTTATTGACATAATATAATGTGGTAAATTTGGCATACATGAAATGGTTTAATCAGGGGAATAAGCATTTTCAAGAGGCCCAGTATGACCAGGCAATAGAATGTTGGCAGAAGGCACTAAAAATAGGGAGGCATGAAAAGAATGATCAAGTAGTTTCAAAATCGCTCATGAACATCGGTACTGCCTTAGGTGCGCAGGGAGAGTGGGATAAAGCCATTCAATTTTACCACCAAAGCCTAGAAATTGAAAAAAGGGGGGGAAATTCACCCAATATCGCAGAATGTCTCATGAATATTGGAGATGCGTTCTTTGCCTTAGAGAAAGTGGAGAACGCTCGAGATTATTATTTACAAAGTCTTGAACTCTATGGGGAATATGACCGTAACAGGGCTAGAATGCTTCTGCATATTGGTTTGGCTCTTTTTACTGAGGGAAATTGGAAAAAAGCAATCCAGTATTATAAACAAAGCCTCGAATTATTTAAAGAGATGGATGATTTAGATGGGATTTCAAAATGTTTCGCGAATCTTGGAATTGCATTTCGAAATGTAGGCAAGTGGGAGGAGGCAATTCAATATTATAAACAAAGTCTTGAAATCGACCAAAAACTAAGTGACCAGTTAGGCAGTGCAACTTGTCTTATGAATATTGGAATTGCACTTGAAGCCTTAGGAAAGGTTAAGGAAGCGATTGAACATTATCAAAGGAGCCTTGCCAGCTTCAAAAGTATAGGTAATGATAAGGGTATCGCTACATGTTTATTAAATCTTGGAAACGCATTTGAAATCTTAGAAAAGTGGGAAAATGCAGTAGAATTCTACGAGAAAAGCATTGAGCTATTTGAGAATTTAGGAGATAAATCTAGTGTGTCTAAATCGCTCACAAATATTGGGATTGCCTTGAGAAATTTGGGCCGTTGGGATGAGGCGATTAAAAAATATCACGAGAGTATGAGTTGGTTTGAAAGCTTGAATGATCAGGCAGCTATCTCAAAATGCCTATTGGACCTCGGAGTTGCATACCATTCCGTAGGCAAGTGGGATGAGGCTTTGAAATATTACCAAAAGAGTCGAAAATTATTTCAAATCTTGGGGGATGAGCCTGGAGAGGCATTAGCTTGCCAGAATCTGGGATGGGGATATCAAGAGCATAATGAGAAGAAACTTGCACTCCAGTCTTTCATCGAAGCTTTTGGAATTTACACTAACCTTCTGACTCGAATCAGTACGGACGAATATCGAGAATCCTATGCCAAGGAATTTAAGAATTTACCTAGAATTATTGATAGTCTCAGTGTGGTTCTAGAAGAACAACCAATGGAAATTAAGGAGTTGATACCACCACAGGAGATGGAAGAAAGTCCAAATCTAATGAATGAACTTTTATCGCAACTAAGAACTAACATTACTGAGTTAAACACTGCAGTGAAAGCTAAAACAGCCCCTTCAGATATATCGAATAATTTAACAGTGCTTAAGGAGCTAGTGGATAGGACTTTATTGACATTCTCAGTGACTGAAAAGTTAATGAGTGAAAAAGTCGGGAAAAATATCCTATATTCAATTGATACTTGTAATTACTTCTTTAACTTATATGAGTCTTGTAATGAAAATGCAACAGCAGGCAATATCCATTTAATTTTAGAGGAAGTCCTCTCTAGTTTGAAAACTAGTTTTCCTGAACTTGATTTGATCCCAGCAATTCAAGATAGAGGTAAGCAACTCAATACGGAATTCCAAAAAAATCAAACCCTTACAGAGAGTTTTGCACTAGAACTGAGATTCGTAATTTTAGCATGGATTAAACGACTATATAGCATCGCCATATCAAATAAGAAACTCTACCTTGAAACTATTGGAAAATTAGATGAACCTATCTCACAAAAACTTGAATCAGAATTAGATGCCATATCTCAGCATTTAATTAAAGAAGAAATTAATTATTCGACTCATATTTTAAATTATTTAATTATAATTAAGAAGGTTTCAGGGATTCCAATCTATAATATGAATTTTATCGAGTCACCATTCGATTCTGACCTGGTAGGAGGATTCTTATCAGCAATTCAGAGTTTTGGAGCGGAAATTGCAAAAGAAAGAACCAGTATGGAGAAATTAGCCTATAAAAATTTTAAAATCAATTTTCAAGATGGAAATTTTGTCAGATGCGCCTTAATTTTAAAGGGAGAAATTACGGAACTGTTGTCAAAGAAATTAAAGGATTTTGTGGTCGATTTTGAACTAGAGTATCAAGAGAATTTAATGAGGCATGATGGGAATGTCACCGCCTTTGCTGGGGCAACTTCTCTTGTTAAAAAACATTTCGATTTGAATAAATGAACAACAAGAGCGCAGAAAAATGAAGTTTAATGATAAAATTGCAAGAGTAGCAGAATTTCATGGACATCTGGGACCGTATCTAATAGTTGGAATGAAAATGGGGGAATTCTCCAACGAACTTCTCGGAAAGGAGACGGGTGCCGGGAAGGGGCATTTTCACAAAAAAGCTGTCGTTAAAACTGGAACAACACCCCCTCTGTCTTGCATAATAGATGGAATTCAATTTACTTCGGGTTGTACCTTAGGGAAAGGGAATATTGAGGTCCTCAATCAACAAAAACCCGAGGTAACCTTTACTGCAGAGGAAAAACAAGTAACCCTTAGATTGAAAATAAAAATTGAAACTGCAAACCGTGATCTTGAAGAGGTTGCAAGGGATATTTTTAAAAAATTGCCAGCCGATCTTTTTACAATTATAAAAAATTTCTAATTTTAAAGTAATACCTCCCCTAATAGGGCCACTACAAAAGAGCAATTATGTAAATTTGATTTAAATAAGTTCAATCAAGTTTTATAAACTGAAACTCCCAATAATTACATTATCAAACATTCTTTCAGTACAAAGATATGTTATCGGGAATGTATATAGAACAAAATTAGAGTTAAAATTTGTGTTAGTATAAAAAAAGAAGGGAAGATTGGAATGGAACAATATAAAATCATATTTGCAGGATTAGCCAATGCAGGAAAGACTTCCATCACCCTCACCTTACAGCGACAATTTAGCGACCTGGCTGACATCACACCCACCAAAGGAATTGATCGTACGGAGCTTGATATTCTAGGATTTAGAGTCGTCAATTGGGATCTCGGAGGGCAAGAAATTTTTCGAGAGGAATATAAGAAAAAGGAAGCAGTTATTTTTGCTGAAACGGAGATTCTTTTCTATGTAATAGATATCCAAGATACAGATCTTTATGAAGATGCTCTTAAATACCTTCAGGATATAGTGGAGATTTATAAATCAGTAGACCCTGACCGGCTTCCTTATACCACCATTTGCCTTAACAAAGTGGACCCTGATTTAATGATTGATTTTTCCAAACAAACGAAGGAACTATCTTCTAAAATTGCTAATATTCTCAAAGGACTTGAATATAAAATCTTCCAAACGTCTATCTATAACCTCCCTTCGCTCATTGAAGCCTTCAGCTGGGGTATTGCCAAATTCCTGCCAAAACAATCCGAATTAGATCTTATGTTAAAAAAATTTTTGGCTGAACATGCTAATGTTAATGCGGTCAACCTGTTAGAAAAACATTCTATGTTCCTAATCCAATCATACCGTGATGAATCAGCCCAGTTATTTTTCAATTTACTCAAAGAGGGGATAATCTCTATCATCGAGAAATTAGGAAATAAATTAACTGTTTTGACTTTAGATATTAACAAAATATTTAAAGTCTTTGTGGAAAAAATGACTGTTTTACAGCGGGACTATTATTTCGTGTTTATGGGGCAAGATCTCGATTTTGATCTCATTCAAAATAGCCTCATCACTAACTATTACGGGCAAATACAAAATATTGTGCAATCAGAACTCCAATGAAAACCCTCTATCGCTCTAATCTTTTTTGTTAATTTAAACGGGTAGATTCTACTCCAAAAGAAGTCTTTAGTATCAACTTAAAGTCTTAGCTTTTTATAGATCCATGGAGATATTATCTTTAATGAGTGAAGAACAAATTGAATTAGCTGCCCAATGGATTGCACAATCGAAGAAATTAGTGATTTTTACTGGAGCAGGGATAAGTACCGAATCTGGACTTCCCGATTTTCGAGGGCCTAATGGAGTCTGGACACGCCGAGATAAAGGACTTCCCCCACCCCGTACAAAAAAACCGTGGCACTTAGTCGATCCTAATCCTGCCCATAATGCAGTGGTAGCGTTTCAAAATATGGGACTATTAGATTTTCTCATCTCGCAAAATGTAGATAATTTACATTTGAAATCTGGGATAAAACCAGAATTACTTGCAGAACTCCACGGAAATACGACTCTTATGCGCTGTCTGAAATGCGATCGACGAATGCCCTTTGACGAGGCGGGATGGGATGAAAAAATACACGGGAAAGGCTATCGTACTTCTCCCGCATTGCCAGGACAACCAAGGTGTCCTTATTGTGAGGGGCGAATTATATCCTCTGTCGTTAATTTTGGTGATTCCCTTCCTGAAAAAGATCTCAATGACGCCCTGCAACATTCACGAGCGTGTGACGTCTTCCTTGCGATTGGATCTTCACTTGTAGTTACCCCCGCAGCCTATATGCCTCAATTAGCTCTTCAAGCAGGAGCGAAAGTTATTCTCCTCAATAAAGGTGAAACGCCCTTTGATAATACCGTAGGTTTAAGGATGCACGGAAAAGCGGGCATTATTTTACCAAAGATTGTCAGTCGCGTAAAGGAGCTTCTTCGGGAAAATTCACAATAAAGCTTCAGATCTCTTGGTCGTTTGAAATTCTAATCTTTTTATGAATGTAGAGTAGAATAATACTAATAACTAATGCAAATCCTATGAGCAGGGGAAGTGAATAAGCTCCATGAAAGATTGAGTAATGGAAATTGCTCCAAGTCCAATTTGAGGGGAAGGTACCTCCAGCAATGAGGAAAATGAAGATCGAATCAACACCCATAATGAGAATTAGATAGTTCGTGATGCTCAATTTAAGTGTGGCTTGCCTTGAATTTCCAATGAGTTTAAACATTAACGAGATTAGCATAATAGTGATCGGTAAATAAATAAGCCACATAGCCATTCGATAATTGCACCAGACCCAAAAGTCACCTGGGGGTGTGAGATCATCAAGCCAATGAAAACCCCTTTCGACAGCGTGCCAATCCATCTCGGTTGCAGCAATCCAAAAGACAATATAGCAAACAAATATTAGGACTAGTTGTCTGAATCTACTTTTAATCTTCGGGAAATAACTACTAAAAATAATGAAAAGTACAACAATACCAGTGAAGAATAAAAGAAGATAAATTGGGATCCGATCATTTGTAATATTTGTATTTAAATAAATTAAAATATATCCACAGAACGCTCCAATTGTAAGCGGAATTGACCATAAAAAGATGCGTTTTTCATTTGGACTTGTGAATCCTTTAACTGATGATGTATTATCTGGTTTCTTTCTAAGAGCATCAGTCACAAGGAAGAAAAAAATCACAACCATTGCAATTGAAACAATCCAGATCAGTTCAATTGTATTGATTGGTCGACCAAAGTAGATATTATGTTGTGGTAACCAACTCCATTCCGAAATACTGAATGGATTTTCTCCATGCATTGGGTAATAAATAATATCTTCAAAGGAGAAAAATGAGATTAATGGGCCTACGCACCCAATTCGGAAAGCAATCCAAGTTTCGTTCGTCTTAAAACGATAGAGTATCGCAAATATCATAAAAACTATACTTATTTGGAACATCCAAGCAGCCCAATATAAATTAAATGCCTTATTCCAAATCAAATCATGCGTGATACCTGGTAGACTGAAAATTCGAAGGACTTGATAATCGACGTTCATGGATGCAAGAATTAAACAAAAAACGAGGAGATTTATAACGAGAATTTGTCTCTTAACGGAATTTGGACGTGGGAAAGTAATCAATATAAAAATCATAGGGATATAAAAAAGGCTAAGATACACCATTTGGAGAACTTCATTCTCTTTAGCAGGCGGTGTTAAATAAATCAAAATTTGAATAACACAAGCTGTAATTATTGCTATGATAAAGGTAATTAATTTTAGATTAATTTGTTTATTTGCCAAAATTTTTCCCTTTCAATGTTATATTAATCCTAACTCTTTTGGAGTGGGTTTATAGCGGTCTCCTTTAGGTAAGCTAATTTTATTAAAAGCTCTGCTAATCCAGAACATTAATTTACGGAGCGGAGAAAAGGAACTTTCGGTCGGTTTAAAACGGACGACACGATAGCCTTCTCCAAATCGGTAGCCCCCTGTAAAAAAACCATATATTAATCGGTATAATTTCCATCCAAGGTGAGTTCCCCTGCGCGCCATCCCTTGTGAAACGTGGCATGATAGAGCCTCTAATGGTTTCTCCCATTCCAAACAAGGAACGTAATAATTTGTTTTGAAGGAGTGAAAATATAACAGAAGTGGGGGATGTTCCATCTGTTTTAAGACAAGATAAATTAATTTGCCTGTATTAACATGATCTGTATGAAAATCTAATGTAAAAAGAGGTTCCGGAGCGAAAACAACATCAGGTTTAATTCGATGAATGTATTCATTAAGCACATTGAAGCTGCGCCGGTTGAAAGGGAGATATCCATCTATGAATCCTAACCAGTCTAATTTTGCGCCTACAATCTTGGCTGCGCGTTCCATCTCCTTTTCCCTAATTAAAGAAATACGTTTTCCCTTGAAATCATCACGTTTAGTCCCATACTCATCAGCAGTCATACACGCAATAACTACTTCATATTTTTTTGCCAACATCAACTCCGTATTCCCGCAACAAAACTCACTATCGTCAGCATGGGCGCAAAGGAATAGTACCCGCATAAAAGTACCTCTTTTCGCTTTAATAATGGAATAATACTACTTCCTAAAGGTATTTAATTCTAATCAAAAGAAACACATTTATTTTCAAGTGAAATAGATATCATATTATGCTCTGGTTATACATCCCTCTATTAGTCATCTCAGTTTTCCTAGCAGTGGTTTGGCTGCGATATGGGCTTAAAGAGCATGATAGTTTAGTTCTAGGGGCAGGAGTCCTCCAAGTGGGGTTAGGAATACTTTGGACAATACTTATCATATTATGGGTATAGATAAAGGAGCTTAAAGGTTCATCAGTTAGTTTTACAAACGAAAGGAAGATTAATTAAGAAAATAAGGTGAAAATTAAAGCAATTTATCCAATATAGTGCAAGGTGTGATTGTAGTCCTATGACAGCACAGAATTATCTAGCATTTGATTTCGGGGCACAATCTGCACGAGCGATCCATGGTAAACTCGATGCAGGAAAGTTGGAGATTTCTGAAGAATATCGATTCGTAACGGGCGGAATTAAAATCGGTGACACGTTACGATGGGATATTTTACGATTTTTTGATGAAATAAAGACAGCCTGTAAAAAATTTGGGAGTGAAAATGATCAAGAGCTACTGGGCATAGGCATTGATTCCTGGGGTGTTGATTTCGTCCTTTTAGATGAAAAAGGGGAATTAGTTTCTAATCCTTATCACTATCGCGATAAGCGTACAAATAATATTTATGAGGATGCCTTCAAAATCGTGCCGAAACAAGAAATATATCAAAGGACGGGCATTCAGTTCATGCAAATCAATTCTCTTTTCCAATTATTCTCAATGGTACGGGATGGAGATCCTGATTTGAAGATGGCAAGGACCTTCTTACACATCGCAGATTTTTTCCACTACCTCCTCACCAAGCGAGTGGCTTGTGAATACACATTGGCGACCACTTCCCAGCTGTATGATCTTGAAGAACAAAATTGGTCGTTTGATTTGATCAAAAAGTTGGGATTGAATCCAGATATTTTTCCAGAGATTATTCCCCATTCCACTGTGGTAGGACCACTCTTACCTAAGATTGCGAGTGAAGTGGGCGTTAGAGATGCATTGGTCATTGCACCAGCAACTCACGATACTGGCGCTGCCATCGCAGCGGTACCCGCGACCCACAAAGATTTTATATATATTAGCTCTGGGACATGGTCACTGATGGGGGCAGAACTTTCTAATCCCCTAGTTTCGAAGGAATCCTTAGAAAATAACTTTACTAATGAGGGGGGTATTTTTGAAACTATTCGATTACTTAAGAATATCTCCGGTCTGTGGATTTTATCTGAGTGTAAAAAGCTGTGGGACTCTGGAGCGAAGCGGTGCACGTTTGATCAGCTTAATCAAGAAGCAAGTCAAGTAAAATCCTTCCGATCTTTTATTGACCCAGATAATCCCCTCTTTCATAATCCTGAAAACATGATAGAAGCTATTAAACAGTTTTGTCAATCTACAAATCAATCAATCCCAAATACTCGTGGGGAGGTTGTACGGTGTATTTTAGAGAGTTTAGCCATGAAATATAAATATGTGTATAAAATGTTGGAAGAACTTTTGGAAAAATCTTTTAAAACCCTACATATTATTGGCGGTGGCTCTCAAAATCGGATGTTATCTCAATTCACAGCAAATAGTACTGGACTTGAAGTAAAAGCTGGACCTATAGAAGCTACTGCAATTGGAAATATTTTAACACAAGCAGTTAGTCAAAATAAAAAGATGAATTTGTTTGAATTACGAAAAATCGTCATCAATTCCTTCAATATCCAAACTTTGTCCCCTCAAGATACTTCCGATTGGGATGAGGGTTACCAGAAATTTATTATAATTCTGAATCTTTGATTTAACTAAGGTAATTATTATGACAGATGATAAGAAAAAACGGCCAGATACCACAAGAGAGGAGCACCCTTCTGAATCTAGTTGTTGTTCCTTCTCGCATACTATGGATTTTATAGAAAAGGCCATAGGGGAATCCCTAACTGGACCTGAGCCTGAAGTGAGTGATGCTTCATGTGATTGTGGATGTACCACTCATTCTTCTCACGCTTCAGCCGAAAGTATGCAGGATCCGGAAAAGATAAAGGACTATGTTAAAAAACGGTATGCTAGTTTGATCTCACAACCGAAAACTTCCTGCTGTGGACCTAGCGTCACTCCAGTCGATACGTCTACGTTCCACATCGAACTGGAAGATAAACGTAAATTTGCAGAAAAACTCGGATATACCGAAGTTGAATTAAAAGACCTGCCGGATGATGTTACTGATATTTCGTTTGGTTGTGGAAATCCCACTGCTATTGCTGAACTCAAGCCTGGAGAAGTGGTTCTTGATTTGGGTTCTGGTGGTGGAATAGATGTATTTCTCGCCGCAAAAAAGGTGGGCCCGACTGGAAAAGTAATTGGATTAGATATGACGCCCGCGATGATCGAGCGAGCCAATACCAATGCAGAAAAGGTAGGATTACAGAATGTAGAATTTAAGTTAGGGGAAATGGAATCCATACCACTTATAGATGACTCTATTGATGTGGTAATTTCAAATTGCGTTATTAACCTAAGTCCTGATAAAGCAAAAGTGTTTCGCCAAATTTTCAGAGTTTTGAGGCCAGGAGGGCGAATAGCGGTTTCAGATATCGTCTTAAATGGGAAATTACCTGAATTCATAAAAAGAGATTTTGAAGCATGGGCAGGTTGTGTTGCAGGAGCACTTCAGGAAGGAGATTACCTGCAAAAAATAAAGGATGCGGGATTTACAGAAGTGAAAGTAGAATCCAAACGAAGTGTAAAAGAATTAACCTACTCAATCAAACAAAATCCAGAAATATTACAACAATTAGATAAGGAAATAAGTGTAAGTCCCGAAGAACTCTTGGGTAGAATCGTAAGTATCAAAGTAAAAGCATATAAACCAAAATAATTTTCTTTAATATATTTTTTTTATTTCAAAGTATCGTTAGTTTCTTGGTACAACGAAGCATTTATAATTAATAGGCGAAATTAACGATAATCATGGTTCAAGTAAAAATTCCATGGGGTGCATGGACGGATAGTGAGGATTACACTTTAACCTTTCCGGATTCGTGGATAGTGCAAGAATATCCGATCCAAAATGCTGAAGATATTTCCGAGGAAAAAGTTCGACAGGCCGTTTCCACGCCCATTGGGACTAAATCAATTTCTGAAATTGCAGCTGGAAAAAGAACTGCAGCTATTGTAGTCGATGATACGACGCGTTTAACTCCTGTCCACCGCATTATGCCCTTTGTAATAAGAGAATTGGAAAGCGCAGGGATTAGTAAAAAGGATATGGTTATAATTATTGCCTTAGGGGCTCATCGCCCTATGAGACGAATTGATATGATTAAAAAGTTAGGGGAATCTATTGTAAAAACTATGAACATTCAAAATCACCATCCATATGAGAATTTGGTTGATTTAGGAGTTACTGAAAATGGAACTCCCATCCATGCTAATAAGACATATTATGAAGCCGATGTGAAAATTGCTGTAAGTGGTGTCATTCCCCACCCATTAGCTGGCTATGGGGGTGGAGCAAAAATAATTTTGCCAGGTGTTTGCGGAATAGAAACTTTGGAAGCTAATCATCGTGCTGGTCTGGAAGGAGGTAGTAGTGGCTATGGTTATGTCACGAAAGCACGTCTAGATATTGAAAGTACAGCAGAAAAGGTTGGATTAGACTATAGTATAAATGTAATTTTAACAATGCGTGGTGGGATTGCAGGGATATATGCAGGACATTTTATTGATGCACACCGAAAGGCAATGGAGCTTGGCAAAAAAGTATATGCAACCAAAACACCACCTAAAGGAATCGATATCGGAATTTTTAACCTGTATCCGGAAGATACAGAATTGAATCAAGCCAATAAATGTTTCAATTTCATTCTAGCTTCTAAACTATTCCTTGCTAGAGAAGCTACAGTTCTAGCTACTGCAGCTTGCACGGAAGGCCGCGGTTATCACTCATTAATGGCAGAAACAGGCGCCAAATTATATACAAATTGGGGAAAGCATCTTCTTTGGAAAATAATTTTCAGGAAACGACGTTTCGCCTTTTTCTCGCCAAATATTAATGAAGCCGATGTTCATCATATCTTCCCGGAAACAACTATTTTTTCACGAAACTGGGATGAAATCATTGATAAGTTGCGTAAAATGTATGGTGATGCAGCCAACGTAGCTGTCTTCCCATGCAGCATCACAGTCCCTGAGTAAAAGAAAATTCTTATACTCCTTATCTCTTCTCACTAATCAGCACGACTCAAATCGTAAATAAGGTCCTACGTTTATGGTTGGAAAAAAGTGACAAAAGTCAATATTGTTGGTTCTGGAGTAGGCGGCTCTGGAGTGGGTGCACTTCTAGCAAATGCTGGTTTCGACGTGGAACTTTTCGAGAAAAATTCGCTCCCTGGCGGGCGATTCTGCACGTATGAGAAAGAAGGATTTAATCTCGATGTAGGCTGCCATATCATCGGTAATTGTGAGAAAGGAACATTAGGAGAAATCCTTGATCGCATTGGTATGCCGATTCAGTGGGCTTATGTCAGAAAACCGAGTCCAGTCATCCATTTTATGGGAGAAATTATCCATTTTCCTCGTGATATTCCCAAATTGAATCTACCAAAGGAAGATGTCAATGGAATTCTCAATATGCTTGCCGAAATATTACAAACAAAAAAGAATGAGGTCCAAAAGTATGATGATATCGATGTACATTCCTTTATTTCCAAATACTCCACAAATCCACGTGTTCGGGCTTTATTCGCCCTCTCATTAGGGGTAATGTTTGTTGCGCCAGATTTCCAGGCTTCTGTAGGGGAGTGGATTCATGTTCAACGAGAACTACAGGAAAAAAGAAGTTTGGGCCTCCCGATTGGCGGATGCATTTCCGTGCCAAAGACTTATTGTAAAGGTATCGAAAAAAATGGCGGGAAAATTCATCTAAACACGCCTGTAAAAAGAATTGTTGTAGAAGATAACAAGGCAACCGGTGTTGAACTAGAAGACGGAACTTTTATTCCATCTGAAATTGTCATCTCAAATGCTGGAGTGAAGCCGACTGTAAATGATTTAGTAGGTAGGAAATTCTTTTCCTCTGAATATCTTAAAGTAGTTGACTCCTATGAATACTCATTCGCCACGATTATGGTAAAAGTAGCATTAAAGCGGAAGATTACCGATCAGAAATTTATATGTTATGTTTCTGGCGAAAATCTCGAAGATTTCGCAGTGGAGGTTTTCGAGAAAGGAATCCCTGAGAAACATGCCATGGTTATGATTCCCATTATTTCCAATTTGGATCCGACTGCAGCTCCCGAGGGGAAACAATTGCTTATTGCTGGTGCAGGAGCCCCAACTGGTCCAGAACAAGGAGATTGTAATTATGAGAAATGGGCAGAAGCTATTCTTAATTCGCTGCGAGAGATCTTTCCCAATATTGACGATGATATCCTCTGGACGGATACGACAACTCCAATGGATATTAATAAATTTGCAGGGAAAAATGGAGTTGTTGTTGGGATTAGCCAGATCGTTGGGCAAGTGGGCAAGAACCGTCCAAAGCAAGAATTGCCCATTGATAATTTGTATTGTTGCGGTGCGGATACAGGAAGTCGACATATTGGTGTTGAATTGGCAGGGGAAAGCGCATTACGACTTTTTGAGAAATTGAAAAATCAAAATAAATAAGAAGGATTGATTGTTATGACATCTGAGGAAGAAGCTCCTAAAAAACAACAAAGCTTATTAGCATATGCAATCACTAATTTCGGTGTATTCCTGTTATTCAGTTTTCCGGCAACTTTTCTTTTTCACTTTTTCACCAGCGAAATTTCAGAAGGTGGTCTAGGGTTTACAATTGGGGAAGATGCAATCCGCTACCTCCTTATTACACTAGGATTTGTGATTGGACTCGGTATGAGTCCACTATTTGGTTATTTAAGTGACCGTACCAGAACACGATGGGGACGCCGTAGGATTTGGATGATTATCTTTGGCCCCTTAATGGCTTTTTCTTTTGTGATGCTCACGATCCCCTTTGGTCGGCAGCACTTTATGACTTATGAAGCTGCTACCATCTATCTCATTATCGTGTATTTACTTTACTCATTATTCGTCAATGCTTTTAATACTCCTTATCAAGGACTGATGGCAGATATTACAACTCCAGAAAATCGATTAACCATGTCTGGGACGTTTAATTTGTTCAGTGCGTTGGGAACCGCGTCTGGATTAGTTATTCCCTGGATTATTCATGATTTAACGAAATCTTGGACCGTAGTATGTCTCGTATATAGTTTAATCTTGCTGGGAACTAGTTTTGTGACAATTTTTACAATTAAAGAACCTCAGATCAGCGCTGAAAGTGCGAAGAAAGAAGAACGGATTCCCTATAAGGAAATTTTAAAGAACAGGAAATTTATAACCTTCGAATCGGCTCAATTTTGTTGGAATTTGGCCTTTAACTTGGTCTTATCCGCACTTCCAGCTATCGCAGCTGCCATCTTTGGCTTAGAAGGGGCAACTGAATTTGGGATGGTTGGTATCGTTCTCTTGCTGGTTTTAGGTGTTTCCTTTTTCATATATATGAGGAAAGGTAACCAATGGGGAAAACAACGAACGATGACTTTTGCATTATTATATTTAGCGTTAGTATTTCCCTTGGGTACAATAATGTATTATACGAGCGCATCCACGACCGTTCCAATGTTATTGCAAGGATTTATCTATTTCGTGGCTTTAGCGGTTGGGCTTTCTGCGATTTTCGTGTTTCCTTATGGAATCCTTTTAGATATTGTAAGGAAAAAGCAGGAAGCTTCCTATATGGGAATAAATAATGTATTTATTAATGCATCAGGGGCAATTGGGACCTTAATCATATTTTGGGTTACCGCGGTCTATGCAGAAGATGCCTTTTTTATTGTGGCTCCAATTTTAGGGTTCGCATTACTCATCGCTGGATCAATTTTCCTTTTCTTTCCATTATACGATAAAAAATCTGATGGTTCAAATCCTGAAAGGTAGTACTGACACCTACTTTTTTAAAAGATGTAACTCAATGTATTCTTATGACGCTACCTTTAGAAGGAATCCGAATTCTAGATCTCTCACGGCTCTTACCGGGACCCTTTGCCTCTAAATTGCTCGCAGATTTTGGAGCTGAAGTTATAAAAGTTGAGGATCCGATTCAAGGCGATTATGTACGCTGGCGTAGGCCTCAATTCATAAAGGGAGATAATAAAGAGAGTGCTATGTTTCTTGCCTTAAACCGAAATAAAAAATCAATTATCCTTAATTTAAAAGATCCAAAATGCCAAGAAATTTTTTATAAATTAGCGGAGACAGCAGATGTCATTTTTGAAACTTTTCGTCCTGGCGTTGTTAAGAAACTCAAAATAGACTATGAAACGATTAGGAAAATAAATCCACAAATAATTTATTGTTCCTTAACAGGATTTGGGCAGAATGGACCGTATAAAGATTTGCCTGGTCATGATGTGAATTATCTCGGCGTGGCAGGAATAGCAAGCTTGACAGGGAAACCAGACTACCCGA
>JABXJU010000172.1 GCA_013375405.1 Candidatus Helarchaeota archaeon | reverse complement strand
CCTAACCTCAGTCCGCTTACATTGTAATCAACTTGGAGCGACTCATTCAATTGATGCCAATTTGTTTTTTGCGTTTCATCTTCGAAGATTGCATAAGTTGTATCGATAATGGTATAATCCCTATTTCGGTTTGGGTAGTATCCCGGTACCCAACTATAATCCACGGCATCAACACATACGTTATAACCAGCATTATCCCAGGTACGAAGCCTAAATGCATCCACACCATCAATCATCGGAGCAATAAATGCAATAGCATATCCGGCTCCATAGAGGACGCCGTTAATCCATACTTGAAACCCAGTGCTATTCCAATCGATTCTGAAGTGATACCATCGATTACGATCCAAACCGAAACACCAAGGCTTATCATCCGATAAGTAATCGCCGCAACCGAGTGAAAATCCAAAGATCTCTATGTCATTATCAAGGATTCTGAAATATTCTTTACAAAGAGGGCGTGAGGTCCTCCAGAATAATTCGATCGTCCCTTCGGTTTTATTAACGCCAAAACGGTTTTGCAATACAGTGCCCCTCAAATCCTGTAATCTCGCGACTTTACGATGCCCATCCACTGAAGAAACTACCTTAAATTTACTATCTGGATGGCTTAAATCTTCCCAATCCCCAGGAACTGTTCCATCTTCATCAAAAGTAAAAGAATATAGCCCGAGATAATCTAATGCGCCATCCTCAGCAAGTGTCCATGATATAGTATGATTGGTTGGATCAGTAGATAAAAGCTCTAAATCAGCGGGATGGGTAACGGTAATCCCTGAATTATTCAACGGTTCGTTTGCAGCTAGTTTATTCTTTTCAACCAGATTATTATTTTTCATAAAATAGAAAACTAGGAAAATATGAGAAAAAATGATCAAGAAAAGCAAGAAAATGTGGTTCAAATTCTTTTTCTTCATCTTTCCTCATTTTTATAATTTTTTTCAATGGCTATTATGGGGGATAGGCCCCCCTCCTCTCAATTTTCCTTATGATGAGAAGTAAGCCATTATTTTTTTCACAAATAATATTAATGTATCTTCATTCTATTAATGATTGTGTGTGATTGAATAGAATCACAGATCATTCCAGATTTACTTAACAAATTGTTTGAATAAACGTTCTGATCTGTTTGAATTCACTATGATTTCAGTCGAATTTCAATTTATGTGATTGGTAGAATCACATTTATTTTGCCATTTTCATGTTAAAATTCAAAATAGGGAAGAAAAAAATAGACTCGAATTCGAAACTAATTTGGAAGTGAATGTATTGAAGGTGATGGCGATGGGACTATTGGCGATTATTGGAGGGCGTTAAATAGGAAAGAAGCGAGTAAAAAGACAAGTAATCCTGTATTATGAATGTTTCATGAAAAAGATTAAGAGTAAAATCCCGTTTAAGAGATGGCGATCATCAAAGGATTCAGCTAAATATATTAATTCAGCAATCTTGCGTAATATTGCTATCCCGTTCGCTTGGTCTTGAGAATTGTTCAGTTCATTCATTAGTGCCCAAATTTGTGTGCGCACCTCATGAACCGATACCCTCTCAAGATGTGTGGAAATGTAGGTAAGAATCCCTTCCTTCGGAAGACTCAACAGGCTGGAGTTCCACGCTTTTTTTCCACGTTTTTTAAGTCCTTTGGTTTTTGCCTGTTGAGTCATGGTCATAATAACCTCTAGTTTTTGTTTGAATACTTAAGGAGAAGTAACAAGAGCAGCAACTTGTTAATTAACTCCCGATCACCCAAAGATTCAGCTAACTCCACGACTTCTGTAAGTTTGTACAACGTCTGTTGCCATTTTCCATTATTTTTATCAATGTTCATCAGAAATTACCTCCTATAAAAATATTAAATATAAGCAAATAGATCACAATCATAATTATCACCCCGAGGCTCAGACCTATGAGGAACCGTTCGCCGAGCTTCTGCTCGAGCGTCTCAATCTCGTCCTCTAACTCTTCAATATAAGCATCATACGACATGCTAGATCCCTCCGAGAGAGCCATGAGGTAATATACCTGGCAAAATCAATGCCGTCGTCTTCCACGAGAAATTTATACTACCAATCAACTCAATGGATTTCCAATCCTTTCCTTTCATTTTTTTAACCTTCAAGTTTTGTAAATAGTAATTCACGAACATTCAATTAAAACCATTAACTGATAAAGATCATTTAAGAGTGTGTGATCATTAAGAGAGATGGCCATATCGATTAGCCTCTCGTTTTTAGCGATTATTGATGATGGATATTTTAATTCTTCCGATTCTTTTAGTTTGTTCAATAGTATGCTCAATTGTGATAGCACTTCACTTTGCGGGACCTTCGTAAGAAGAGTAGCGAAAAGAGCATGGAGCCTTTCATCTGGGAGGTCCTTCAGGTCCATTAAATCGGATAGCCGTTCATCCATCGGGAACAGCACGGTTAATGCTGGAAATGAATTAACGAACAAATGAAAAACGCGAGAGAGCCTTAGAAAGGTAAAATAGTAGGATTCATTCAAATTAACTTGTGCTAGCACTTCGGGGGATGCCTCAGATGCTTCAATGGAGGGCTCGAAATTTTCTACAGGATAACTTGACCCGCCGTCTCCAGTGGCTTCCGCATCCCCCTCCATTGGCTCAATTTGAGTATCAAATATTTCTTGGGATTCACTAGAAGGGATCGGGGCCACAAAGTAGGGTACTATGGGTTCATTTAGAACCTTATTCAAGAGATATTTAATTTCCTGTTCGTGACGACGGTTATGGACCGCCGAATTGCTAATATAAGCTCCAGTCGCAATTGCGCCAAGGATGATGATAATGATGATAACTAGTAAATTTGGAGCGGGGGCTTTTGCTTCCACGGTTTCAATAGGAATTGCAACAGATTGGATGCCGAGATTATTTGCAGTGTCTGCGGCGCGGAATCGAATGGTATTATTCGTGAGGGAATATTGATTGAACGGAACATTATTTACTTTGAGGTAAAGTACGCCAGTTGCGCCCTCACCAGCAGGAATAGTGCAAGCCGCGTCCAGATATACGCCATCGACAGGGGCCCAATTGGTCGGGGTCGGTGATCCCGTTGTGGAATACGCATATTGAACACTGGAGAGATTAATACCGGCAGTTGATAATTGAAATTGGCAGATGACTTCAGGAGCGGTATCCGCCACTGATTCAGAAGGATTGCTGATGGTGAAGCCATAAGGGGGTGTATTGTCAAAAGTATAAGAGCAGATATAGGTATCCATTGCGTTACCGGCGAGATCCGAGGCGTCTAACCTGATTTCGATTGTTTGGCCATTTAGAAAGGGTAAAGGCCCTGACAGGGTTACGCTCGTCCCATCCCAGCCATGAGTACAGACATACCCATCCACTCTTAACACGATTGTTGAGGTGTTAATACCGCTAAGGTCATCCGATAGATCCACTCGGATCTGGATCGGGCTTTTATCATTTATATAGGTACCATTCCCCGGCGAGAGGTTGGAGACCTCTGGAGGACGAGTATCATCTGGGAATGAATTCGTTACAATCAATTCAAAAACATTAGTCGAAGTTTTAAATACCCCATCACTGCATTCAAATGAATATCGAGTGGTTCCTGGTTCAAAATAACTTTGATATTGAAATAGACATCCATCCACATAATTCGAATCGGACTGATTCTGTTTAACCATCGAGTGGGAAATCCCATCAAGTTTTACTCGGACAAATTCTGGTTTAAGATTATTAAGACTGGTATAGACAGCGGTAAAAGTAAATAGGGTAGAGTTAGTACCTCTAGAGGGAGTAACTGAACATTCACTCACCGTGGGGAGATGGAGTACAAATGGACGAGTAGAATTGTAATATTGCCCATCAGAGCATTCATAAACAAAAATATAGTTAGCGCGGGTAAGATAAATTTGGTACTGATATTCACATCCATCCGTATAGTTCGAATCGGACGATTGTGCTTTGGTCATTCGATATGTGGTTCCATTTATAATAACATTGACATACGTAGGGGGATCATTATCCAGATCCTTGTAAATTGCGTGAATATGGAAAAGCGTTGATGAGGTCCCCCTATAAGCGATTGCATACCGTCTTCCAAATTCTGGTGCATAAAGATTTGCAGGATTCACCACCAGATTCTTAATATTTGTGGAATTTGAATTCACTCCATTACTACATTCAAAGTAGTATGAATAATTTCCTGGTGAAAGATAAGTTGTATATTGATAAAG
Source organism: Candidatus Helarchaeota archaeon (assembly GCA_013375405.1). The sequence continues at coordinate 5,472 of JABXJU010000172.1, read as the reverse complement.
ACATCCATCCGTGTAATTCAGGTCGGACAGATCCTGTTTTTCCATCGGGTGAGGTGTTCCATTTATCAAAACATTGATATATGCGGGAGGATCATTATATTGGTCGCTATAGACTACACTAAAATTGAATTCTGTATTTTGTTTCCCACTTTCCGGAACTACTGCCCCTAAAGTCAATTCTGGTGAAAAATAATTCAAAATATTAAACTCGACATTTGTGTCCACAAACTCGAATGTAAATAAAATTTCCATGCCCAAAATGCGGTTATTAATAGATGTGCCATTCAAGAGAAGTCCTGTACTTTTTTCATACCACAGAGATCCCCAAGAAGTCTGATCCTCTAACACCCAAACTTCTACAGGCCCAAATCCGGGAAGGTTATAAATTAATGTGCCTGAAACTCTGAAATTATGATCATATGGTAGTCCAATAGGAATTGAATCTCCAAGTGACACGTTCGTGAAAATCCAAAGAGGAGTGTGAACATTATCACCAAACCATGGAACGTTAGAGGTATTTTCTATAATTCTGTTTTGAGCGTTAATATCCCATGAGCGCCCCTCACTCGCATCTGTTACATGAAAATTATTCTCTGAAAGATGGGAATAAATGAAATTTGATTCCCCAGAATCTAAGACCAAGTTACCCGATAGATCGGTTATGTTATAATTATAATTTACAAACATCCCATCAAATAATGGATGCAATTTTGCCACTTCAACGCTTTCACAATTGGAGATGGGACTATTGCCTAAGGAATTACCAGCAACGATCACGTAGAAATAAATTCCATTGTTAAAGAGGGAATCTTGATAAGTGGTCGTGGAGACAGTAGCTATTGGGATCATACTGTCTACGGATGTGATAGGCGTAGTGTCTCTATAGATGTCGTATGTTGTGGCACCCAGCAGCTCGCTCCAGTTTAATGCAATAATTCCATCATCATCAGGATTTGGTACTATTGGCATTAATACGGGAGCATAGTCGTCTGGATTTATTTCCGTATTATTGACCTTTATGGTCAGGCCGCTACTATCTAAGTAATTCCCCGCAAAGTCATACACCCGAACGTAGAGGTCGTAGAAACCATCTGAGGCAAAAATAGTATTCCAAGCGTAAGAATAAGATGCCCAATTATCAATTCCGAGGAGGAGGCCAGTCCCTGGCGGTCCAATCCAAAACTCGACACGCTCCACCCCTGTTTCGAAATCCGTTGCCGCGGCTGTAATGTTAACGATACCCCGCGCTACATCTCCTATCCCTGGCGAAGTGATGGTGGCAGTAATTGGGACCGTGCTATCGATCGCGTACTCTTCATTAAAAATTAAAGTAATAGAGACCCAAGAATCCTGGGTGGCGCCTTTCTCCCAATCTACAGAAGTTACATAAGACCTAATCGTGTGATTGCCCGAGCTTAAATAACCCAAAGTATCTGAAGGACCCTGCGGTAGGAAATTTATGTAGTAATGCCCTTGATAAGTTGTGGTATTTGCATATTGAACATGACTCATATTATAATAACGTGTCACCGTCTGTCCTGGCCGTATCGTATCACCATGAACCATACTACAAGATCCGGAGGTCCCGATTAGCCCCCTAGTAGTTGGAATTCCATCCAAATAGAATTCAACGGCTCGTGTATGCCCATCATCTGGGTCACAATATGCTGTCAGCTGCATGCGGCAGGACCTGATCGGCACGTCTGGGATGGTAAAGTTCCTACTTGGAAGATTCATATGATTCCCATACACGTGATCAAATACCGTGATATTGAAAGCATATACCTTTTTTACTTCAACGTGTTCGCAATTGGAAATGGAGCTATTACCCGAGGGGTTCCCGGCAACGATCACGTAGTAGTAAATACCATTTTTAAAAATGGGATCTTGATAGGTGGTGGTGGAGATATTGGCGATGGGGGTCAGTCCCGCCACTGACGTAAGAGGTAAAGTGTTTCTATAGATGTAATAAGATGTGGCCTCCGCCACCTCGCTCCAGTTTAACGTAATGATCCCATCCGTATCTGGATTTGGTGAGATGGGATCAAGAACTGGAGGATTTAAAGATGGAGCAGTATTATTCAGTAAATTAAAGTTAGCATTCGTACCAAAGAGCTCAAGTATCATTCCGGGTCCAACCCATCCGTAAAGGTGTAATCTACCTTTTAAAAGAATTCCGGTGCTTTTCTCGTACCACGCCTCCCGACCGTTCCCAGTATCTGTCAAACACCAAGCTTCCACAGGGCCAAAGCCCGGCAAGTCATAAATTAATTCATTAGCGACTGTGAACACATGATCTTGGCCAGGTTGTATTGGAATCCCAATTATAATTTCATCTCCAAGGGATACGTTCGGGAAAATCCAATGTGGTGTGTGAATTTTATATTGCATAAATCCTGAAGAAGAATTTATTATAAATCTATTCTGAACATCAACATCCCACGATTTACTACCATTGAATAGCCCCGATATGTGGAAGATACTGCTTGAAACATGAGAATAAGAGGGATCCCATGTTATTTCCCCAAAAAAAGAAATTTCACAGGTGTAATTCATATACAAGCCATCAAACAACGGATGCAATTTTGCCACTTCCACGCTTTCACAATTAGAAATGGAGCTATTGCCCGAGAGGTTCCCGGCAACGATCACGTAGTAATAAATACCATTTTTAAAAATGGGATCTTGATAAGTGGTGGTGGAGATATTGGCGATGGAGGTCAGTCCCGCCACTGAAGTAATAGTTGAAGTGTTTCTATAGATGTAATAAGATGTGGCCTCCGCCACCTCGCTCCAGTTTAACGCAATGATCCCATCCGTATTAGGATTTGGCGAGATGGGGTCAAGTTCTGGAGGATTTGGAGGTGTTATATCGGCTGAATCCATAAGAAATGGAATATTCGAATCCACAAAATCGAATAACATAGCTAATATAGCATGAGCAAACATCCCATTAGGGTTAATTCGGCCTTCCAATAGAATTCCTGTACTTTTCTCATACCATAATTCGCGATGATTACCCCCATCCAATACCCAGTATTCCACAAGCCCTACCCCTGGAAGCAATTTAGATGATTCATTTATAACTGTGAAACTGAAATCCAGACCAATAATTCCAATAGGAACTATATCACCCAAAGAAACGTTTGGAAAGATCCATATTGGAGTATGAGAACCTTCGAAATCAATTTTATCTGTTGATGAATTTGATACAACCCTGTTTCGACCATTAACATCATAAAGATCTTCACCGAACTCGTTCGTCACATGAAAAATGCTATCGGAAGTATGTGAGTAATTAAAAATTCCTCGCCACGATCCAGCCATTCCATGTGTAATATCATATTGAATAAACATGCCATCAAATAATGGATGCAATTTTGCCACTTCAACTCTTTCACAATTGGAAACGGAGCTATTGCCCGAGGGGTTCCCGGCAACGATCACGTAGTAGTAAATCCCGCTGGTAGTGACTGTGTCTTGATAAGAATTCGTGGAGACGGTTGCTATCGGTGTCATTTCATCCACTACTGTAATGGATGAAATATCTCTATAAACATAATAGGCTGTCGCCCCGCTTACATTGGTCCAATTTAATTCTATTAGTTCATCATCATCATCTGGATTTGGTGAAATAGGGTCAAGTATAGGAGGATTAGAGAAAGAATATGTTACCACCAATTCAGACGTTATTGTCGAGTCCGTGAATATGCCATCATTACATTCGAATAAATAAGTATAATCTCCTGGGAGTAAATAAGTGGAATAATGATAGAGACATCCATCTGTGTAGTTGACATCAGATGAATTTTGTTTTTCCATGGAATATGGTATTTCATTTATTAACACATTGATGTATTCAGGATGTTCATTATCTTGGTCGGTATACACCACGCTGAAGTTGAATTGCGTATTCTGATTACCGCTTTCTGGATTAACCGAACCCAAAGCCAATTCTGGAGAATAATTTAGTATATTAAATTCAGCATTTGTTCCCATGAATTCGAACGTATAAAAAGCAGGGTCTACCATATAGGAATGAGGGAATTGACCCTTTAAGAGGATTCCTGTACTTTTCTCATACCAAACCTCTACCCCGAACTCTCTATCCTCCAACACCCAGACTTCCACAGACCCAATTCCTGGAATGTTGTAGATCTGTTTGTGTGTAACGTCATATACGCCATAATTTCCTTCATCAAAAAGAACTACATCTCCAAGGGTCACATTGGTGAAGATCCAAAATGGAGTGTAGTAGGGTTTTTCTGAATGAAAACAAAAAACGAAACCAGACGCAAATGGTGAAGATGACATGATTCTGGTCCTTGTATCGATGTCCCATGACCCATCGCCGTCTTGAATATCCATCACGTGAAAAGTACCATTTGAAACATGAGAATAAATGAAATTATATTGATAAGGCCCAAGATAGTCGATCGTTCTATGCACTCCTGTTATACCTATACGGAGGCTACATGTATAATTAATATACATCCCATCAAAGAGTGGATGTAGTTTTACTACTTCAACGTGTTCGCAATTGGAAATGGAGCTATTGCCCGAGGGGTTCCCGGCAACGATCACGTAGTAATAAATACCATTTTTAAAAATGGGATCTTGATAGTTGGTCATGGAAACAGTTGCTAGCGGGGTCATGCCGCTCACTGACGTGATGGGAGAAGTGGCGCGATATACATAATATGTGGTCGCTCCCAGCATATCGTTCCAGTTTAAGTTAATTATCCCATCAGTCTCAGGGTTTGGCACTATAGCATCCAATGTAGGGGCATTCAAAATGCCTACTTTCTTTTTGTAAAATATATCACCATCGTAATTATATTCATCCCATACCACGTGCACGGAACCGAACGTGTCCACAGCGAGGGTTGGAAAGTGAATATCATACGTGCTTCCCGTGGAAACTACTTCAGGCGGGGTCCAAGTGCCAGTAGTGGCATTCCAGCACTTATAAAAGGTATCTAGATCAGTTCCCGCCCCATTGTAATTTGAATAATCACGCCACACCACGTGCAGGTGCCCGGCTCCGTCTGTTGCAATGCTTGGCCATAGAGCATGATTCGTGCTTTCCTTGGTAACAACCTCAGTTATGGTCCAAGTCCCCGTAGAAGCATTAAAGTGTTTGCAAAATGTATCATAGTCGGTTCCCGAGTTCCCATAACTTGAATTTTCATGCCAAACTATGTGTATATTCCCGGAACCGTCCACCGCAATTGTGGGATCTCCAGAATCATCCGTACTCTCCGTGGAGACCACCTCAGTTGTGGTCCAGGTGTCAAGGGTGGCATTCCAGCGCTTATAAAAAATATCCCTATCAACTCCAGCGCCGCCGTAATTCGTCTTATCCTCCCACGTTACATGTAAGTTTCCAAATCTGTCTATAGCAATTGTTGGAACGCAAGAAGATCTCGTGCTCTCCGTGGAAATTACCTCGGTTTGGGTCCAAGTGCCCGT
>JABXJU010000430.1 GCA_013375405.1 Candidatus Helarchaeota archaeon | reverse complement strand
CCGATCTGGGATCCTCTATCATTAAAAAGAAAGGAAAAACCGTGAACTTATTTTCAAGCACGCTCCTTACGGGTGTATTAATTAGCCAAGAAGAATTAAACACCATCAATTATTATCTAAAAGGGTTTATTCAAAAATTTGAAACTGTCTATCGTAATATTTTGCTTAATTGGGATGGGGACACTGGTATCTTTGTCCCAGTTGAAGCTATTGCTGATGAATTTTTCAGCCGATAATCTAACTACCAATTAGTTTTTATAAAAAGTAAAACTAACTCTGATCTATGAAAGCGTTCGTAACAGGTGGTACGGGTCATGTGGGCTATTCCCTCGTTGAGGTTCTTATAGAGCGAGGTCATGAAGTCCATTGCCTTGTCCGAGAAACATCCGACCTAACCTCCTTGAAAAGCCTAAATTCCGACAAACTCTTTTTTGTAACTGGTGATCTAACAGATCCAGAATCCCTATTACAATCAATTAATGACGTGCAACCCGATTATGTATTCCATTCAGCTGCGGCTGTATCTTTCTGGGCACCTTGGAAGTACTATTACGACCTCAATGTTCTAGGAACTCAGTATATAGTCGAAGCAATAGAAAAGACTAGTTCAGTCAAAAAACTAGTTCATGTAAGTACATATGCAGTATATGGATACGAGAGTCTCTTAGACGTAAAAGAGGATCAACCATATGGAAAAGTCCACCATTCATATTCAAAATCCAAAATGATGGCGGAAAAATATCTTTGGGAAAAATATGATGAAGGAAATGGACTTCCTATAACAATGATTAGACCACCATCGGTTTTTGGCCCTCAAGATCGCATAAATTTGAGACAAATTGTGGGATTATTAAAGCATAAAAGAACATTGCTCCCCGGTAAAGGTGATCAACAGAATTCATGGGTCTATACGTATGATATTGCGGATCTTCTTTTAAGAATGGCAGAAGATGATCGTGCAACTGGTGAAGCCTTCAATGTTAAAACTGGTGATATCACTACCAGAGCTCTTATGGAAAAGCTCCTAGAGCTATTGAATATAACGGACTTTAAAATTCGTTGTTTTCCCATCTGGCTTGTACGCATAGCTGGATTGTTTGGATCTGCATATGGGAAAATATTCAAGAGAAAAAATGGCCCTTTAATCCATCGTCATACGGTACGCATGGCGACTAAGCACCACACTTGTAATATCGAAAAAGCTGAGAAGCTTCTAGATTGGACCCCGCAGCTTTCCTTGGATGAGGCACTTAAAAAAACAATTGATTGGTTCATCGAATCGGGGATTTATGAAACTCTTTAATATTATTCGAACTGATCATCAAAATTCTATAACTTAAGTTCGACAACTTATATTTTTATAACAGATTTTTTAATCCTTTCCTCATAATAAAAGTGAATATTTCC
>JABXJU010000429.1 GCA_013375405.1 Candidatus Helarchaeota archaeon | reverse complement strand
TCCATCTTTAACTTTTCTATCCAATGATGAATATTGATGATTTAGAAATGCATGACTGATTTCTCTTGGATGAATTCTTAATTTTTTTACTATATCCTCGATGGCATCTTTATTTTCAAAATTTATAACTACACAAAAGCTATTCCCTGATTTTCCCCTGTTAAAAGATTCTTTTAATTTTCCAAAAAGATGAACCTCTATTTTCGTCTAAATCTCCTATAATAAAATTTTTAACTTTCTTTTACAATTTTATTTAATTATACATTTTAATGCTTTTAAAAACACATATTAATATTTATAAATAAGGATTTTTTAAATATTAAATAACAAAATATCTTCTATCTATTAAAAAATATATAAATTTCATTTGATTAGCAAAATTTGGTCATTAAATGAAAGAACCTGGTAAATTTTAATTTACCAAGTCCTCTCCATATTTATATATATTATATTTTACATTAATATTATAGTGCAAACCATTACAAGTTTACACAATAAGAATTTCAAGTAAAGAAGTTAAAATAAAATCTTAAGTCTTTACTAAATATTTCTTTTTAGATATTTGCTACTCTTTATATACACTGTCCAGTATCTCTTCTGAGACTTCGAATGTTACATTGTGAGGTGGAAGTTTTTCTATATTCATAAACTCTGGAACTCTATCATGAGATGAAGTAAATCCAGCAGCTGTGTTAAATGCTCTTTCTTTATTAATGATTTCTTTTCCAATATTTACCCAATCATCACCACTTAAGTTTGTTCCAAGAACTCCATTTATTGTATCTATTACACCTGCAAATCCTTCGGAAATATCTAATATAGCAAATGCAATAAATAAGCAATATCCAGTGCTATCAATAAGGGCTGTTGTATCAAGAAAAGCCCGTGCAAGTTTGCTTTTTTCTACATTTAATGGATCTTCCTTTCCACCAATACTCAATATTTCTGGAGCAATTGTATATCCAGAAGTGTGATCAGCTCCCATTGTGGATGTTGCATATACTACTCCAATACCCTTTACTGCTCTTGGTTCATATGCTGGTATTGATTGACCTTTCACGGTGGGTACTCTACTTACTCCTAAAGCTTTTGCCGTGAATTCGGTTCCATTACCAATAATTCTCCCAAGTGGTGTACCTTTCCCAACCTCATTAATTAAATTTATTGCTCCTTTTCCGTCTCCAAATTCAATCAATCCCCCCTCCATTGCTACTGCAAGTGTACAACCTGTTTCAATAGTATCTAATCCAATATCATTACAGATTCTTATTAATTCAGCAATATGGTCAAGATTATCAATACAGCAATTGGCGCCAAAAGCCCAATCAGATTCATATTCCAAGCAGGAAACATGATGAGTTCCATCCTCTTTAGGATATATATTTGAACACTTAATAATGCATCCAAGAT
>JABXJU010000428.1 GCA_013375405.1 Candidatus Helarchaeota archaeon | reverse complement strand
AAAGCCTTCATTTCAGAGAAATATCTAGCACCACCGACAGACACGGTCGTTCCTGTAGGCTCAGATATTCTTGAACGCGTAATCAAGAAACATTTCGAACCTCATTTCGTTGCCGCAGAAACAAGATCACCTACTTCTGGAAAAGGATTAGCATTTTCCGTAGAAGTTGCACTAGCTTACGGGGGGACGATAAGAGATGTATCGAAAGCAGCTGATGTTCTTTACCGCTTTGTCAATCGGACCCCTAAATTGCGAGATAATTCAGACTGCGTGATATGGAAGACTGTTGCTAAGGTGAATTGGAAGAATTATAAAATCGATACATTTGACAACGGTATTCCCAAAGGAAAAATTCGAGTTTTTGTAAATGTTTCAGGACCCTTTGTGCATGTGATGTTCAAATCACAGAGCAAGCAGGCGTTAGCTGAGGATGATGTGCTAAAAAGGGAAATACAACTAGCTTTAGAAGCAGCAGGACGGAAAATAAAAAGTTTTATCACGGGAAGGGAAGTAAAAAAGCGAAAAGCAAGGCGCGCAATAACACTGCTGAAAAATGTCAAAACATTTGCCGAATCTCTCTATAATGTAGAATGTGTTGATTTTAATTCTGGCAAATATATCGATGGAAAACCCACGCTAGAGGAAATTGAAACTTCTTTATCAAGACCTATTAAAGAGGACCTTAAACCAGATGTCAGAAGCGTTCTTACAGGAGGATGGTCTGAATTATCTCAAATAATAGAGGACCTTGGACTGGAAACCTTACGAGGTAAATATATCAGAGATTTAATGACCGAAGTTTTACATGATTTATCTGAGGAATATAACATAATTATAGGAGCAACTCCGAACGATATTATTAATATTTTTAAAAAACAAGAGGAACCATACACTATAAAACTAATCCTTGAAAAACTCAGAAGTCATGGTAGAATATTTTCAAACTGTGAAACCTGTAAGCTTAATAATAAAACTCTATGCTCAAATTATACTCCCGAAGGTCAAGAATGTAGCATTGATAAAGGAGTATATAATTCCTTCACTTCTGATCTAAAAACTAATTACGATTTAGATTCAATAAATGATGAAATCCTCTTAGATTTTTTAGGAATGCTTAAAGTTGAGATAGAACAAAATCATAGAATTAACAAAACAGTTAAAAATCTAATTGCCCAATTGGATCAGTTTCTGGAAGATTTTAAGGCTAATACATCTCAAAATCAAGGGATTTTAAGATCCAAAGATGCAGTGGCATTAGCTTTTTCTGATATTATGAAAAATGAGAAACAAAAGATATTTTGGAGCCTGAATTCTCCAGATATAAAATCAGTTTTACCAGAAGACGATTTTTCTATTGAAAATCTTCTAGAAATGAAATTCCCAAATATTAAAGGCAACCTAACTCAAAAAGAT
>JABXJU010000171.1 GCA_013375405.1 Candidatus Helarchaeota archaeon | reverse complement strand
GTATGCCTATTACTAAAGGGTGGTTTAAATATGTTTCAGTAAACATAGTTCTGATAATCTTACCCCCACAGTATGAATGTTTAAATGGAAAATTCCCCGTATAGTAAGTGAGCAATTCGTGAGATGGCACCTATGAGAATGAATGTGAATCTGGAAGACGTTATCGACAAAATCATAATGGAAACAAAAAAGAGTAAGAAAGAACTTTTAAAACGCATTGCGACTAAAAAAGACGATCTTGGTGGGTTAATCACCGATGAAGGGGCAGCATGTATTGTCGCAAAGGAGCTTGGCGTCGAAGTTTTTGAAACCACAACCTATAAACGAAAACGAATTCAGCTTAAAGATCTAATAGTTGGAATGAATGCAGTTTCAGTAATTGGACGCATCAATACCATTTTCTCAATACGAGAATTTACTCAGAAGAGTGGTCAAAAAGGGACGGTCGCAAAATTTCTCCTTCAGGATCCTACTGGTCAGATTAAGGTTGTTCTATGGAATGAGCAGACTAAGATTATCACTGACCGAACACTTGAGGAGAACAATATTATTGAAATAAAAAACGCTTACGTTAAAGGTGGATTCAATAATGAATTAGAGCTTCATCTCGGGAAACAAGGTATTATTGAACAGAATCCAAAAGGAATTGACTTAAGTGGATTTGAAAACCTGCCTTCTACTAGTTCCTTATTTAAAATTAATCAACTTCAAGTGCCAATGAATGGAGATGTCATTGGAAAAATTCAATGGAAATCAAATATAACTACTTTTAAAAAGAAAACGGGAACAGGACAAGTTGCCAACCTTAATATTTTCGATAAAACTGGTCAAATTCGAGTTGCTCTTTGGGGGAACCATGCTACCTTCGTAGAAGAAGTGAGTATTAATGATATTGTCAAAATCGTGAATGGATATACACGCCAAGGCAGAGATAATATTGAACTTCACGTGGGCGATGATTCTAAAATTCTAAAGGACACCTCAACTGCGTTGGATATCCCAGATACGGCTCCCATAACATCGAGAAGCACAAGCATAATTGAAGTAAAAATCAAAGAATTGACCACTGAGAGTAGAAATTTGAAAGTAATAGGTAAAATTATCGAAAAAGGCGAACCGCGTGATGTAAAATTTAAAGATGGCTCTGATCATCGTGTTTGTGATGTCACAATTGCTGATGAAACCGGAAGTGTTTCACTTTCAATTTGGGATGAGGATATTGAAAAAGTAAAACTGGATAAAGCTTATTGTGTAGAAAATGGATACGTTTCTGTTTTTCGTGGGAGTCTAAAATTAAATGCGGGGAAATTTGGGACAATAACGCCAAGTAATAAAGTGTTTAAAAGAATAAATAAAAAAAATAATCTCTCTAATCAAGAATTAGAGGTTTCACGGAAATATATTTCAAATCTCCGTGAAAATGAGGTTGTTGAAATACTAGGAACGATAGTCTCCATCCCCGAAAAGAATCCCATTTATAAAAGTTGTCCAAAATGTTCTAAAAAAGTTACTTTTACAGATGAAACGTGGAATTGTGAACGTTGTGGAAAAATTCCAAATCCCGTGTCGCGCATGTTATGGTCCTTCAGCTTTGATGATGGGACTGAAAATATGCGCGTAACTGTAGGTGGTAAAATCGCTGAAGAACTTCTTGGGATGACTACGGCTGAAGCAGAGAAAATGATTGAAAAGGAGCTTATAGAGCAATATCCATTATTAGTTAAAACCAAAGAACTTTTAGGAAAAAATATTATTCTTAAAGGAAATATTCGTTATAGTTCTTTTAGTAATAGCCTAGAACTAAGAGCGAATAGTATTGCATATCCCACTTCACGTGATGAATTATCGAAAATGCTTGTGCGTGTAGAAAATTCTATTTAATTTTTTTAAAAAGCTAATTAGTTTCTTAATTAGTTATCTTTCATAATTTTTAAATAGTCAATGTAAGTAAAGAAATAACAATTCAGTTCTTCGATATTTCATATTTTTTGTGAGAAAAATCCATCGAAGGTTATCTTATGAGTGAGGATCGTGAACCTTCTGAAGATGAACAGAGAAAGAGATTAGAAGTAGAAAGAAAAGACTTGGAAGAGCAACGAAAAAACATACTAGCTGAAGCAGAAGAGTATGAAGCGAGTGCAGAATATTCTACCGCAGGCAATTTATATCAAAAGGCCGCAGATATATCTACTAAACTTGGTGAGAAAGATCGCTCGAAAATTTTCTCTGAGAAAGTAAATGAAATGCGAAAAAAAGAAATAGACCAACGTAAAGCACTTGAACTTGAAAAACGAAAAGAGGATGTTGAAAAAGAACGAGATATGCTTTTGGAACAGGCTGATCTTGCCTATCAAGAAGGTCGCTTTGATGATGCAATCCGAAATTACGAGCAGGCTATTGACCTTTCAAAACAAATGGGCGATAAGGACTTTGTCAAGCAATACACCTCTACTCTAAAAAACCTTAGGGAAAAGAAAGCTGATCTTATCCGACAATTTGAATCCGAGAAACAAATTCGAAACTTGGAACATGACCGCCGTGAAATTCTACGGCGGGCTGAAGTAGCTGTCTCAAAAGATAATTATCTACAAGCCAGTAAATACTACAAAGAGGCTGTAGTACTCTCCAATAAAATGGGACAACCAGAACGTTCTGAAATGTTTTCTTTACGAGCACAAGAAATGTTAGAAATTGCAGAAGATATTAAGAAACGCGAGGCAGAGGAAAAAGCGCGCGCCGAAATGGAAGTTATACGCATAGAACTCGAGGATAATCGAGCTAAATCATTAGCAAAGGCTGAAGCCGCGCTTGAAAAAGGGAATTTCAAAGGTGCAGCAACTGCTTATGAAACCGCTGCGAAACTTTCTCTGGATTTAGGTGAAAAAGAAGTCGCTACAGGCTTTACTGCACAAGCTCGAGATATTCGAGAAAAAGAACCTGAACTTAAGCGAGAATTCCACGAAGAAAAGCGCCGGATTAAAATTAGAAAAGAGCAAGATAGCCTTCTTGGCCGTGCTGATAAATTATTAGAGCGGGAAGAATTTCTTGAAGCGAGTAGAATTTATGTAAGAGTGTCTGAACTTTCTAAGGATGTCGGTGAGAAGGATCGTGCCAAAGAATTCGATTTACGGGCAGATGAATGTCGAAGAAAAGAAAAACAAAAACGGGATGAACTGCTTGATCGCGCAGCAAAGGCACTTCGAGCAGTAATAACACTTCGCTTGATGGAACCCGCTGTAGCTTCAAAAGTTTTTTCATGGGATGAACTCACTGCTGTTATTAAAATATGGGATATTGGCTCTGCAACTTTAAATTTCAAAGAAGGGGAGGCAACTATAACCCGTGGAGAGGCTGCGAAATATGATGTTTTATTAGAAGGGTCAAGCGAAAATGTTATGAACTATTGTTCAGGCAAATATAGCCATCGCACATTGGCAAAATGGCGTGGCAAGGTTCGAACACGTGGTGAAAAAGAAGATCGTGACAAATTAGAATCAATTTTATGCCTGCCCCCACTTGAGAAAGCAGTTGAAAAACAGTACGTCCATACCACTCTTTTCGCTGCAGCTATGACAGGTGTTCTTGCATTAATTTTTCTTTTATTTTTAAATCCTCTTGCAGTAGGAGAATTCATAAGTGACTCATTAAATAAACTTTCAGTATTACTTGATGCTATTGGTGGTGGGTCAATCGACCCATTTTTGGGCGGGTTGGCTTCATTCTTAGCAGGAATACCACCCGGGATAATTATTTTCTTTATTTATTGTCCTGGTGTCTTACTAATGGCGTTCCTAATTCCATACTATGGCTGGCGACGATATCAATTCGAAGGAGAAAAGAAACGAAAGACGAAAGAGACAAAACGGGTCATTCGAAATGCAATTGTCAGTCAAGCAGAAGCCTCTTATAAGGATGGGCGGTTTATCGACGCTGCGAGGTTATGGCAGAAAGGAGCTTTACTCTCTGTAGAATTAGCAGATGAAGATCGTGCGGCAGAATATGCGGTTCGGGCTCATGCATTACGAGGGAAAACAACTGAATTGAAGAAAAAATGGAAGATTGAGCGAAAAGCTGAACTGGAAGCAAAAATGAGAAAAGAAATGACCTCGCGAAGATCAACATTAGAAGTTGAGCGTAAAAAGATTTTAGAGGAAGCCGCAGTAGCGGAAGATGCTGGTAATTTGCTTGAGGCTTCCCGTGCTTATAAACTGGCAAGTAAGCTTTCCCTTGAAATCGGTGAAAAAGAAAAAGCCCGTGATTTGAACGAAAAATCGAAAGAGGCAAAACGACGCGAGGCTGATTTACGGCGAAGACGAAAAACAGAAGTCGCCCGCATGCGAGAGAGTGAGAAGATCGACAAGTTTGAAGCGCAAATGAAAGAAGCTATCGAGATCGCAGAAGTTGCATTAGGCGAAGAACGATGGGAGGATGCTGCTAAATATTATGGACTGGTTGCAAAATATGCTGCAGAAATGGGTGATAAAGAACGTTCTAAAGCGTATGAAATTAAAGTCGCTGAAATTGAAAAGAAGGTGGAACTCGAAACAAAACATGACACACTCGAATTAAAACGTCGACAAGTGATCATTGATGCCGAAGCAGCTACAGCTGATGGAAATCTTGCAAAAGCCGCAAATCTTTATGACGAAGCCGCTCGCATTTCTCTGGATCTTGGAGAAAAAGATGTATCAGAAGGATTCAAGGCGACAGCAGCTGAATTACGTAGTCGTCGTTAAAAATTCTCCCTTTTTTCTCAAACAAAATACTATAAAGGATTATCTACCTTTACTTCTCTAAACAAAATTTCTTATATTACCCGGAGGACTATCTATAATCCTTACAAAACAAGACTTAATCGAAGCAAAAATTGTCGTGGCAGGTGGAACGGGCCATTTAGGCTCCCGCGTCGTCCGAAAATTACTTACAGAAGGCATACCAGCTCAAAATATCCGGATTCTATATTATCCAGAATCGCTTACCACTGCTTTAGAGGGGCTCCCGGTAGATTTATATCCCCTTGATATCCTTGATAAAGCTTCTTTACTCAAGGCGTTAGGGGGATTTAATTATGTTTTTCATCATATTGGAAATACGGCTATGGATAATAAAACTAAGAAGATTCAATGGCTAGTAAATGTTGAGGGTACGCGAAATCTACTGGAAGCTTGCCTTGAAAATGGCATCGAAAGAATTATTTACACAAGTACAGTTAATACCTTAGGATGCCCATTTCCTAAAGGTGCTCTGGGGAATGAAAAAACGAGCCCATATGTCTGTGATCGCCCTGAAATTGGAAAAGAAGTACCAAAACTCCATAAATTCGATTCGCCAGAGGAATGTTTAGAATTTGCAGATGCTGTCCATGATGGGACAGGTCCAAAAAAATGGTGGAAAAAAATCAAAATCGGATATTACGACTCAAAACTCGCTGCCCAAGAAATTGTGAATAGATTTCATCAGGAGGAAGGACTTTCTATCATTAGTATACTTCCAGGGACCCTTTTCGGTCCTGGAGATGACCTGATAGGGAATGGCCTTTATCTTCTTCGAGTCCAAACTAATTCAATGCCTGGTTATATAAAAGGGGGTGGCTTTGCACTAACACACGTGGACGATGAAGCAAATGGGCATTATCTCGCGATGTTAAAGGGAAAAGCTGGTGAGCGGTATATTATCACTGGTTTAGAGGAGGATAATCGCTATTTAAAAGAAGCTCTAAAAATAATTGCAGATATTGTCCAAGAAAGAGAACCAGAACGTAAAATCAGAATTCCCTCGCTGGGATTTGGCTATCGTACTGCTTGGTTTTTTGGAGCACTTTTGGATATCATATCAGTCTTTAAAAAGAGACCCTTTCCGATTGGACGGGATGTTGTTCTGGCTGGTAGCTACCCTAGTTTCTTTTCTTACAGAAAAGCCGAACGTGCCATCGGATATTCCCCAACAAAAACCTTCCAGCAAGCTATTGAAGAAACATATGATTATTACCAAGAGAAAAATTATTTAGGCATCAAGGAACGAATCGGGCTCATCCATAAAGATACAACAAAAAATTGATAATTTAATCACTATTACATCACCATTTTCCTTTATTTTATGAACTTTCTACGGAGCTCCCATCCACTTATAAAATTCCTAACTCCGCTTTTGTATTTCTTCAAACGAGGGGAAATCAATCTCAGGGAATTTGAACCGGGCAAGTTTTTTATGGAGTCGTTTGTTGAGTCGAGGGAAAAATTTTTCATATAAGTACATTGGGAAGGCAAAGAATCCGGTACAAACAATTGGAAATAATATTAGGAAGTACATGAGAATTGCCGCGGGCTCCCAAGGGTCCACCTTTCCCCAAATTTGGATGATATAACTAATCCAACTTAGCACTGTAGAAACTCCTGCATAACCTATTAATATATGATAATAAATGGAATGTACCCCTTCCACATCAATTGATATACGCTCTTCAGGATATACACGGTATGATATTACGCCCGAATCTTCTAAAAGCCATATTGGGAAAAAAATTATGAGAATAGCCGCCGGTAAACTAAGTGCTCCAATTAGCAGCTGTTCGGTTTTATAGAAAATAGCAATACCTGCACTTGGTCGAAATATATGCCCAACACCCATTTCAACAATTATCAAGGCTATACTGAATGTAAAAAGACTCACCACTAAGGCTCTATAGAACAATCGACTCGATTTGACTGTTGAGCCGAGTTTATAAATTCCATATTTTGACCGCCTTCTTATTAGCCAATAAGAGAATTGGTGCATTTTTATGTAAAAAAGTACTAGATATGGGGCTATCCAATAGAAAAGAAAAAAGAAGAGTCCAGGAAGGAGTAAGATTAGAATGATATCCGTATAAAAAGGTCCTGGTAAGAAACGTATAAATTCAGAAACAAATTTATTATCAACTATTTTTATTCCCAAAAGGTTTAATATCACCAAAACAATAAGAACAACTACGGCTCCCATCGAGAAAAGAAATCCAATAAGAAGGGGAAGAAACTTTCTCTCCATATACAATACTTGGTGATTGGAAGATTATATAGGTTTTGACTTTGAAATATGGAATGAATAGGGTGTTATTCGATGTTTAAATTCTCTCAAAAAGAAAATTAATTCCTTCATCGTTTTATGAAGGACGTAGATAAAGTAAACAAGAATCCAAATCAGAGTGTTGGCACCCGCATCGAACAATTAGCTGTGGAATATCCGAACCAAAAAGCATTATATTTTCAGGATGATACTTGGACTTGGCAATTTTTATTTAAAAATACAAATTAGGAAAAAAAGAAATAAAAGAATGGTCATTCCCGGGATTCTGCGACCTTCAGAACTTCCTCAGTCTCATCATCCACGGTTACGGAAACCACTTTTTTAAAGCTAATACCCCGAAAAGTGGGTATTTCTTTCTTATATTTTAACACTCGCACGCTCACTTCATCGGCCCCACGCCCATATCGCGAGCGTGTGCGTGTTGCCTGAAAAGTTTCCGATGTGACCTCGGGTTCGACCCCTTCTAGTTCAGGAAAGTCACCTATAATATCCTTGGTAACTTTTTCTTTTATTCGGGCAATTTTTTTTTCTTCAGACATTTCTCCTCAACCTCATATAATTTTTTATTCTTTATTAACACTATGGCATTGTTACAGAGGGATCTCCGTAAAGTTGAAACTCATACATCGTTTTCAAATCTTCTCTATTGAAAGGCCGCTCTGTGCCGATATATCGTTGTTTCGCCATTTGAAAAGCGGTTCCCATTTCGTAATTGCGTTTAACAAAATCAAAGAAGTATTTTGCCATCACATCTGCCCACCGGGGATATTTTTTACGTGGCTCACCATACGCGACTGCCGTAGATCCGACGAAACAGAGGGCGCCCTCATTCATGAAGCAAAGGGCATTTGATGAATCAGGTGTTTTATTAATCGTGTATGCTCCAAAACACGCTTCAGTGAAAATAATCGCATTCTGCACATTCGCCTGTTTGATTATTTCCGGTTTTAAAATGTCCGGGTACACAATCAAGACACAATCTTCTCCTTCTATTTTCAGTGCTGATAGGATTTCCCCGACCCACTCTGGAACGCGGTCATCCCCGTGGACATTGAAGTATATTAGTTTTCTACTACTGAAAACTTTTGGGTCCAAAACTTTTTTAATCAATGAACTAGTGTGCTCGATTATTGCTTTGGTCACTGAATCCGGGCGTTGACTTTGCCATTTGGTTGGTTTGATAATACCTAAGTTTATATGATCTGGGACTTTATTGCCTAATCCCCAATCTGGCGATAATATCAACTCTGTGTCCTGTTTTATCTTGCTAAAGAGGTTTTGTGAAACACTTTCCCACGATTCTGCTGAAACTCCAGTGGTATCTACCGTTTTTTTTGCGATTCCTTTAAATAAGTTGGTCGCCGTTTCAATTTGTTTTAATAATAAACTGGGGTCTGTTACTACTCCATCCGGCATGCGTCCAAGTGAAATGTCGGGGCTTCTTAGCTCATCATAATAAACATCCGCGTAGGGCGCATCACTATATACTATTTCCTTGGCCTCTGTGGGATCTTTCAATTCATAAAAGGGGATTATGCGATGCCCACCTATGATAAGTAAATATTCCGAATCATACTCTTTACTCAGGTTCTCGATAAATTTTTGAATGGTTTCCGTATTTTGTTCTGTAACAGGATCTAACCCATGGCGTTGTGTTGAAGTTTTGTCATCTAAATATACAATTTCAGTTTCTAACTGTGATATCTCTGCTAACTGCTCTAATGCCTTATGAATTTTATTAAATCCATCATTTCCATACACTTGCGTTAAGTTCGCCTTATGCGATAGGATAATCTTTTCCATCTTCATCCGTCCTTGACTAATTTTATTGTATTCTATATTTTATAATTTATATATCGTTTTTTTGTTCTTTTTCATTAAAAAGCTATCTTAAAAATAGAAGCTATTAGGAAGTATAATTATTCTTTTTTTTCACTAAATCCTATGAAGGCAGGATCCTTCGCAATTAACGAAAGTGGCAGTCTGAGGGCAAGGGCAATTCCTGGGACTATGAGAAATGCGTGTAGACCTAAAACGGTATTAGTTGCGAGAATTGCGGCGAGAGGCCCTCCCGTTAACGCGATCGCATTACCAATAAAGATACAGAGGCCCATGGCCATCCCGTAGCGATTGTCAGGAGCATTTTCCATTACTAAAACATATATTGCAGCAAATTCTCCTAAAGCGAAAAATCCCACCGCTGCAGAAAGGGGATACATATACCCAAAAGGTAATTCCATAATTGAAATTGCTAACAAAGATATCATTGCTATTAATCCACCGCATACTGCAACAATAAGGGTCTTTCTTCGTCCAAATTTATCTGAAAAATAACCAAAAAATAAAATACCGATAATTCCTGCAAATGCACTAGTAGCACGAAAGATCGCAGCTTCGATTGAACTTATACCAAAGCTTTCCTTAACATAGAAAGGAAGCCAATCATCCACGAGCCATAAAGTAAAAAGATCTAAGGCACAAAATAATAGAACAATGATTAGAAATCGATTCGTTAAAAGCTTTTTAATAGAGCTGAGTAATGGAGTTGATTCTTTTTGCTTGGATTCGAGCTTCTGCTTTATTTTCGGCGATTCTTCTAAGAAAAAATAGTTTATTATACCAATACAAATGACGGGTGGAACCATTATTAGAAATCCCATCTGCCAATAGCTTAAAAAATTATCAGCAATACCTGCGACTAACCACCCCAGGATTGCACCAAAAATCCCACCTGAAACAAATCTTCCAACAGCTTTAGAAGATCG
>JABXJU010000170.1 GCA_013375405.1 Candidatus Helarchaeota archaeon | reverse complement strand
TTCTGTTGATATTTCGTTTGCTTGTTTGTCCGACATGGATCGAGATTTAGTTTATATTTTTAATTTACACGTTGAAGAAAATTTACCTGTCGATTATTGGTTTCTTTTGAAGAGCGAGGAACCGGAAATTTTCAATCGACGGCATCTTAAGTTGGGCATCCGGCTACGAGATATTGGGAAAAAAATCAAGGATAATGTCGAGGCGGCCAGACGGATAAAGGATATCTTAATTGACGTACGGAATGAGAAGACGCCACAGTGGGCGCATTCTGCATACTATATTTGCATCTTCTTTATGATAGGTGGTTTAAATATGATGCTGGAATTAAGTAATTGGAATGTTTTAGGTCAAGTCTGGGATGGAGTGAATGCAGCACCGCGTTATAGGCTCCCAGATTGCGTATATAACTACGAACCGCTCCCCCCAATCCTGAACATGATGTTCCAATTAGACCGACCAATATGGATTGAGCGGCTCACGAAGGCCTTGATGGAGAATTATTTATACCTGAATTATTTCGAGAAAGAAATCCTTAAATCAATTAAAACTCGGAATTATGAGGTGTATGATTACAATATGAGGTTCTATTCTTACCAGCTCGAAAAAGGAATTCCTCTCCCAAGCCAGACGCTTCAATGCAAAACTCCCATTTACGACAAAGCAACTGGGACGTGGAAACGCATGGGTTTCGAGTATCCCGAGGGGCCACGGATTTACTACCGCGACCTCGGGCTGACCTTTGAGGAAGCACTTAGCGGTGTCCTCTTTGACATTACTCATAAGAGCAAAATTGAGAAGGTGACGCGAGAGAATATAATTTCGCTAGGGCACGGACTAAACACCCGGTATCTTCGCCCTGAACCTGAACCTTAACCCTTCTCTGCTCTATGCTGCTATTAAGTATCTATGTCCGGAGTCCTAATTTATATGCTTTCTATTTTTCAAGTTCTTTTCATTTTTAGTCTAATCCCAAAATTTATATTTTTGTACATATTATCAAACATTTCTTGTACTATTGTCAAATATTTTGAAAAAAATCATCAAAATCAAATGGATGAATGGCAGGACAAATGGCAGGACAAATTCTGGATCTTTTTTGTGGAGCCGGTGGATTTGCTGCAGGTTTTCAAGCCGTAGGGTTTAAAATTGTAGCAGCTGTGGATCAATCCTATAATGCATTCTTAACATATCACCATAACTTTCCGGAAGCCCTTTTATTTAATGAGGATATTCATGAGCTTCACGCTATTGATATTTATGATAGAATGGGGATTAGTCCAGATGTTATTATTGCATCCCCACCATGTGAGGCCTATACATCAGCAAATACCTATAGACAAAAAGAACCGTTAAAACGCTTGTATGACGATGAGAGAGGCCGCTTAGTTCTAGATGCAATTAGGATTATTGGGGATCTACGACCAAAACTTTTTCTTGTAGAAAACGTCCCTGAACTTTTATCGGGTGAACTGAAATGGGCGCTCCGTCGAGAATTTAAGCAAGTTGATTATGAACAGATATATTTTAATATGCT
Source organism: Candidatus Helarchaeota archaeon (assembly GCA_013375405.1). Next base: position 8,301 of record JABXJU010000170.1, on the reverse strand, counting down.
CTTTGCAGAAGATTACGGGACACCAAGTAAGCGGAAGCGTTTATTCATTTCAAATATAAAAATCGCCCCCAAGAAACAACGCAATGGTTCCACTGTTCAAGAGGTTTTGAATCTACCTTCGCCTACCTCATTTCATGATATACCTAATCACGAATGGTGTTCAATTTCACCTAAGAAATTAAAAAAAATTGGAAAACTTAAACCAGGAAATGCCTTAGTGTTCTATCAATCTGCTACGCGTAAAACATATACGAATTGGGTGCGACTTGTTCCGAATAAAATCGCACCCACCGTGATTGGTCACAGTCGATTCATTCACCCCTTTGAAGATCGGGTCTTGACTGTGCGTGAAAATGCACGACTCATGGGTTTTTCTGATCAGCACTTATTTTTCGGTGGATTAGAAAGCCAATATGACCAAGTAGGTGAAGCCGTCCCAGTTCCCCTCGCAATTACAATTGCTAAATATTGTCAAAAGCATATTAATATGGTTTAATGTTAAAGATACCTTTTGATTCCACTTAATACTTTTCTTTTTCACTTTTATCCCAATTCTACTCGTGGCTTACCGTTTACACCGGAAATAAGTGAGCTCCATCTATTCATCATACTCAAAAATTGAAAGTTTGAAGGATTTAAAAAAAGATCAATGAAACTTTTATAGATCTAAATTATTTCGTTCCTATTCATAGATGAATCTGTAAATTCTCTGAATGATAAATAGGAGAAGATAATATGGAAATGGATGATAAAGCTAAACAAATTGTAGGTAGAGCAATACAAATGCTTAATTCTACGAACCCTTATGAACGACAGCAAGCTATTAAAATGATTGAGAGCCATGAAGCTTTTTTTGCAAGAAAGATGGCATACGGTCCTGCATTACGGCTGTACGAGAAAGAAACCGATACTGAAGTAAAGGTGGGGCTCCTGAAAATAATTGCAAACTATTGCCAAGGAAAAGATAGGAAAGCTCTTGATATATTCATAGCGGAAATTGATAATCCTGATTTTAACATCCGCTGGGCTGCTTTCAGCGGTTTGAAGAAATATAAAGAGAATGCCGCAATAGTGCTCTCCAAGGTTATTAAGATGGCAGAAGATTCGCTAACCTCGTCCTGGACTAAACGACAGATCATGGGACTTCTTGGAGCGATGGGGAAGAAAGCTGAACCAGCAATCCATATAATAACTAAAGAGCTCGCCAGCAAATCGTGGTTAATGAGACGAGCAACTCGGGGTGCTGTGAAAAAATTAAACAAAAGTGGATTGAATGTTGTAGGTCATCTTATAAACCAACTCGAGACTGGAACTGTGGAGGAGAAACTTGCCGCAAGTACCGGACTAGGATCGCTTCAGAAGGATGCAAAAGGGAGTGTATCGGCTTTAGCCGTCGCCTTGAAACATGAGGATCCTGAAGTGAGAGCTAAAGCAGCATGGGCATTATGGAAAATGGAGAAAAATGCAGCTCCAGCTGAAAATGGGTTAAGAGAAGCTCTTAATGATGAATCATCTGCAGTATCCAAATATGCTCTAAAAGCACTTAATAAAATGAAGAAACTCTCCAAGGCTGAGAAGCAAGAAATAAAGGAAATGGAAGAGCAAGAGAAGCTGATTAAAAAAGTCAAGAAACAGTTCGGTTATCCTGAATTGAAAGAACCGAAGGAAGGAGAAGAACCTGAAGAATCCCTTTATAAAAATCTCTTTTTCATGTCACACGCCCTTCCAGATTTTCCGTGGGTACAAAAAGCCATGAAGACCATTGAAAGCTGGAGTGGATGTAAATGTTGGACTTGTGAACGAGACATCCTTCATGGAATGGACTGGCTAGAAGCCATTTACGACGGCATCGAGGAATCTACGTGGTATATTTTATTCTGGAGTGAAAATGCGAAAAATTCGAAATGGACTAATGAGGAAATTCGTGAAGCAAAAGTGCGGAATGTGAATAGCGGTAAGCCCAAAATAACTTTAGTCAATTTGGGTATGAGTGAATGGCCAACACTCCTTTCACGCCACCAAGGTTCGGTTGTAAAGAGTGATGAGGATCTTCAACAATTTCTTGTGAATTTAAAATCCCAAGTTGAGTTCTAAACTCTTTTCATCTATTTTTTAAAAAGTCTATCTCAAATTTATTATTGTGAGGGCTGAAAAAAGATAGGGGGAAGGAGTCCTTCACAACAGCTCTGGTTATGTCCCTTTAAATTTGGGAGGTCTTTTTTGAAGGAAAGCGGTAAAGCCTTCAACAACATCTTTTGACTGAGAATTGATGCCAAATCCTAATTGTTCGAGTTGTAAACCAATATTTAATGGAACTTGGGTTCCATAATTGATGCATTTCTTGATTACAAATAGACTTTTCGTAGGCGCATTTCCTACCCATGATGCTTTTTCATGTACAAGTTCTTCAAATTTATCGTCATCAGCTAAATATGCGACAAATCCCCATTCATACATCTGCTGTGCAGTATAATGCTCGCCAAATATAATCATCTTTTTCGCTTTCATCATTCCTAAGCTTCGAATTAATCTCTGAGTTCCGCCATTACCAGGAAAAATACCTCGGATGATCTCGGGTTGGCCAAAAATCGAACGCTTCGATGCAATAACTATATCACAAACTAATGCTAATTCAAGCCCCCCACCTAAGGCATATCCATCAACAGCAGCGATTATAATTTTGGGAAATGCTTCTATTAAGTTGTAATACTTTTGTCTTCTATATAATTCGTGACATTGATGTATTAAATTACGTGGTTTTATATCAGGACTGACAGGTGCGGAGAGATCAGCACCAGCTGAGAATGCAGGTTTTTTAGTGAAATCTTTCGTACCACGGATAACTACACATCGAACATTTGGGTCTAGTTCCAGAGGTTCTAAAGCTTCTGCGAGTTCTTTAAGTGTGAGCATTTGAAGCGCATTCAATTTGTCGGGCCTATTTATAGATATTACCGCATAATTTCCTTCTTCAATTCTTTCTACTTTAATATGTTTAAATTTTTTTTCTTCAGACATTTAAATCAACCAAAATGGTTTTTTTTGTTAATATTTATTCCTTTTTTTAATTAAAATTGGGAAATTATTTTTTAAGAACTATAAAACAACTTAAATTAAAAATAATCGAGAGTGAAAAATCTATGAAATTGAAAGAAGTATGGTTAATTGATTATGTTCGCACGGCTTTTTCACGTTGTAGACCAAAAACACCCGAAAGGGATGTTTTTAGTGAAATCAGGGCGGATGAATTGCTTGCAGAATTATTAATACAATTTTTTGATAAAAAGTTAGCTGATAAAGGAATAGAAAGAAAAGATATAGATGATGTAGCCATAGGATCAGCACAAGGTGTTGGTGAAAACTGGACATATGGGGGCCGAACTCCTCTTTTTTTGGCGGGTTTTCCAATTGAAGTTCCTTCATTCTCTATAGACAGACAATGCGCCTCTGCGGGATCAGGGATGCATGTTGGCATAATGGAAATAATGTCTGGCTTTAGTAAATGTTTTTTAGCAACGGGTATGGAACACATGGGTCGTCTTCGAAACGCGGCGGAAGCGGTGATAAAGCCCAATGTATCAATGATGTTAAAAAAGAGTAAATACTATCGTCCTGAATTAGATATGGTGACTAGTTTCAATATGCTTCAAACTGCTCAAAAATTGTATGAAGAGGAAATACCAAAGTTCACTAAGGAAGATTTAGATAAATTTGGTGTAAGAAGTCATAATTTAACCGTTAAAAATCAAGAAAGTGGATGGTTGAAAGGTGAAATAATGCCTATTGAGGGACACACGGAAGGAAATTTTGAGGAACCAATGACAGTTGACAAGGACATGAACGCAAGAAAATCTACATTAGAAAAAGTTTCTCAATTACGCCGATTATCGAGACCATTCTTTTTAAAGAAAAATGGTGGGAGAAAAGGTTATATCGAAAGAGAAGGCACAAAAGAAGGAGTAATAACAGTTGGGAATTCTTCACCTTTAAACGCTGGAGCAACAGCTGCAGTTCTCATGGAAGCTGAGGAAGCAAAGAAAAGAGGTCTCGAACCAATGGCAAAAATCGTATCAATGGGTTGGGCTGGGGTACCTCCCTCTGTTATGGGACGCGGACCAGTTCCTGCTACTCAAAAGGCACTAGAATATGCTGGTTTAAAAGCTGAAGATATTGATTATTGGGAAATTAACGAAGCTTTCTGTATTGTTACATTGAATTGCATGGATAAATTTAATATTCCTTGGGATAAAGTTAATGTAATGGGCGGGAGTACTGCTATTGGTCATCCGTTAGGCGCAACTATGGTGCGGCTTCCAGGCACTTTAGCGAGAATTTTGAAGGATAAGAAGGCTAAATATGGGTGTGCTAATGCATGTGTTGGTGGCGGTCAAGGTGTTGCCACTATTATTGAAAATCTTGATGCATGATTCCATTCGAAAAAAAACTCTTAATAAATAAATATAAAAAACCAGATTAAAGAAGGGATTCAAATAATCATTGAACTTTTTTGGAAGACCGTATAAATGCTTGTTTTAAACATCTTATAGTGAAAATTAGGGGGAACAATTTTCTTTATTTTATTCACGATGTTTAATGCAATATTCTTATCTGTAAAATGAGGCAGCTTCTCTAAACCAGGGTCAAATTTATGCAAAAATATTGAAAGATCAATATTAGATTCAATCCTTTTTAGGGATTCAATTATTCTCACTAAATATTGCAAAGCTATTTCGTATCTTTCGGTATCTTGAACATCAATAACAAAAATAAGTTTATCAACTTCAGTAAGATATTCATCTAGATGTTGTAAGTAATCCTTCCGAAATTGTTCTTGCCCTCCAAAGTCCCATATATTAAAAAGGGTATCTCGATCTGGAAAATTCACTATATTAAGTCCTTGGGTGGGTTTCAAGGAATAATAGGATAATAAATTTGTGTTTTTCTGTAAACTTAGCAAAAGCGAAGTTTTTCCAGCATTATCCAACCCTATTAGCAAAAGTTTTTTGGATTTTTTTCCTTTATTTGAACTATTCATATATTTTATCGCTCTCTTTGATGAATTTTTATGGGAATTGAGTTAATTTGTTAATATAAAGTATCTAAAATGTCTTTAGAGGCAATATCCTCAATTTTTTCTTTATTACGATTTGAAATGTATGCGTTGACTGCTGAAAGAATTGTGAAAATTTCTGGATTTTTAATACTAAAATACTTTTTTACACCTTCTCGACGGACCTGCAAAATATCTACAGCAATAAGTTTGCTTAATTGTTGTGAAATGGTAGATTGGCTTTTATTTAATTTAATTTCAATATTGTTAGCAGTCAATTCATTGTTTTTTAAAAGGTCAATGATTCTAAGACGTGTTGAATCAGCTAATACTTTTAAAAGATTTACAAAGGGGTCAATTATTTCTTCCATTTCTTTATAACTCCGTCAAAAATTGTTTAATGATCTAGGTATAGAAATATTTAAATATTGGTATATCGTTATATCGTTATATCGTTATATCGTTATATAGCGATACGACAATCTTTCATGGTATTTAAAAATTAATCGGTAAATGATGATTAAATGGAAGAAATTAAAAAAATGGCTTAGTTTTAGGTTAAAAATTTAATAAAAGAGATTAATTTGTGAGGTTATGGGAAATGTTAGCAGGTATAGAGATGGGGATTGAAAACTCAATTCTCGATGAAAAAATTGATCGAAAACGAACCGAAAGAAATTTGGGAAGCCACTTTTATCAAAAGCGAGAAATCATGAGACTGCCTCCCTCAGCGAAATTCATTATGTATTTATTAAGAATGAAAGGCGCAATGAATAGAAAACGAATTATACAAGAAACATTGATGCCTGATCGCACCGTTGGATTCGCATTAAAATTACTATTGGAAAAAAATTTGATCAAGAAAGAAGATCGAGATGGGATTATGAACCCTTCATCTGGTCAAAGACGTAGACGCCATAAGAGAGATCGGCGTATCACCAAATATAATCTTATTTCGTCTATACTACCCTATGAAATTATATAAGTTTAATTATATTCCTTTTTTTTTTAAGATTACATTAGTTATCAATCTGTTTTTACGGAAATGTTAATTTTATAGTAATGGGAATGGGTGAATATTGAATTAGTTCTTAAGGTGAAGGAACAAACAAGAGTTTAAATATTATTTAATTTAAAGATCCAAAAGAAAATGATTTACGAAATTTATATTATCGGCTTTCAAGGTGGAATTCCCTATATTGATAAAACCTATAGGAAGATCCATCTTGGCATTCATAATACGTTGGTAAGTGGATTGCTTCACGTCGTATATACAATGTTTGACACTGAAATGGAAATTGGGCATATAAAATCTATGGAGACTAAGGATTATAAATTAATTTATTTGAAGCACCAAGATCTCTTATTTGTAGCTCTCGCAGATATTCAATTAGATGAAAGTAAAATCCAGATAATGTTAAATAATATCGCAACATCCTTTTACGATGATTATAAAGACACCTTAGCTAATTGGTCAAAGGATTTAATGCTTTTCCAACCTTTTATACGTAAAATGGATTCGATATTAAGCGAAACCATCGCAGAACTCTTCTTTGAGGAATATCCAACCAATATTGTAAAGCTAGCCGATTATATCAATAAAAACTATACGTTAGAATACCAAGAATTGATTGGTAAAGCTCTTGCTGAAAAAATTCTAACGGAGCGTTTTTCAAATATTGTAAAAAAGAGAAACCTAAAAAGGGAACTCTCTAAATTCACAGTCGTAAAAAACTTGACTGATGATATTATTGAATTGAGCGTTTGTCCTTTCTGTCGAAAGAAGCACTCAACAAAACCTATCTGCAATTTTGTCTCGGGATTTATTAAAGGCATGCTTCAATCAGATGTGTGGGTTGAAAAAACGTGTGTGGGACGTGGGGATGCCTCTTGCTCATTTTCCAAAGAGTTATAAATAAAGCATTAAATAAATCATAATAATAGGAATTACTCCGATTTTTACTTAAGAAGAATGAAGTAAGAGAGAAAGGTATAGTATTATGTATTTATTAGATTTTATTTGGCCACCAAAACCGGGTAATTTCCCAACATTTATAATTGAACTCGGAATATTTATTGTAGGTATTATAGCTGGGATAATTGGATTATTTATTTGGAAAAACCACCGTATTTTGGCCAAAGAAGGATTACCAGAATGTGTGATTGGCTTTTTTGTATTCGCATTTCATTCTTTTTTTGATGCACTCGATACGATTTGTTCGGAGGACCCAATAGGAAAAAAATTAGCAGAGAATTTAGACCGTCTGGATTCTATTTTTTCCATTATTGGTTTAATTTTTATTACAATAGGAATTATACGTATTTCTATTTATGGAGTAAAAATCTGGAAGGAATTATAAGGATTAAAAAGTGAGGCGTATGTGGGAACTAGAAATTACACTCCTATTTATTTTATTAATCGGATTGAATGTAGGAGTTGTTATTGGCTTATTAAAAAAGAAAGTTTCTTCAGTAATCCTATACGTCGCCATTCTTATTAATACTATAATCATTGTTCTTTTGATAACGTATTTTAATGTTGGAGGGTTTATTCTTGAGTATAAACCTTTTAAACCTCTTAATCCTCTTGATGTTGGTTTAGAATGTGTAGAATTAGGAGTATTCATTGCCATATTTTGCGTGTCGTTCATAGCGAGGGCAAAATACCCTGTAATTGGTGGTAAAGGGTGGAATATCTTATTATTTGCAGCGATTCTCGGCTCTATTGGTATGTTTTTTGATATATATGGAGAATTTATTAAATTTACACCCGAATTCTTTCCTATATATAAATTATTAACTGGAACATTCCAAATTGCAGGTATTATTGGATTAACACTGGCTTTTCTCCTATTTTATAAGTTTTCTGAGATTTTATTTACTCCTTCTTCAGAGAAATAATACAGTGTTTAAGAAATTATTTGAGCAATTCTCGTGCGACAACTAATCTTTGAATTTCTGGGCTTCCTTGAGCGACTGTGAATGTAGTTGCATCTCTGAGGAATCGTTCAATTGGATATTCTTTAGTAGATCCGAATCCTCCAAGTACTCTCATGGCTGTCATAGCAGCTTTTACTGCCAGTTCAGCTGCGTAGTATTTTGCCATTGATGCTTCTTTCTTGTGCCATAGTCCGCTATCCGCCAACCAAGACGCTTTATACGCTAGTAATCTCGCACACTCGATTTCGGTAGCGATTTCCACAAGAGGGAATTTAATTGCCTCATGTTCAATCAGTAATTGTCCAAAGGTC
>JABXJU010000427.1 GCA_013375405.1 Candidatus Helarchaeota archaeon | reverse complement strand
GTAGGGCTTTCTGGGGCGAAAGGAATTGTTCCAGATAGGATTTTAATGCTAAACGGCACATAAACTGGACAACATATTTTTTAGTGTAGAACGCACCTTTCTGTTTCCTTTCAGTAACATTGATGTAGTTTTCATAAACCAAACCGATTACCTCTGGATCTATTGTCACAGAGGTAAAATCTGGATTATGTTCACCCGTTAAATAGCGATACTTACTCAGAAACCCATCCACCAATTTGCCATAAGAAACTTCGTCATCGATCTTACGTGGTCCTTCTCGGTCGAGTTTGGTTTCCTTGAACAACCCGCCATTTAAATAGGGTGTATTTGGACATTCCCGATTTCTGTCTCGTTTTTCTGGAGGCTTATTTAATATCTGGAAGAATAGTTCCCTTAGCTTGTCATAATATTGGCCATCAGGCTTTTTGTAAAGATATTCATCGAGATAATGTCTGTCTTTTTCCAACCAGCCTTTTTTCTGAATCATATAGGTAATCATCAGCCGGGTCATAAGTTGAACAGCAAATCTACGTTTTTTGATATAGTCCCTAAATTCCTTCCCAGCGATTTCTTCAAGTGCCTTAATCGAATCGTGCATATCCTCAAAGAATTTGTTTGTAAGCGGTGCTCTCCCAGCGTACTTCCAGACTACTTCCCGAATATTTGGTGCTGATTTCTCATCTAAATCTTCAATTCCTCCTTTTATTTCATAAAGCGTTGTTAATATACTTTCCTCAACCTCTTTCCGCTCTATTGGAATAGAACGGTACTCAAATCGCTTACCAATTGGAACCTGCAGGGTAATGAATGTCTTTTCCTTCTTTGTATCAGTAAAAACTGGAAGAACTGAGACGGGATCAAGTTTAAGCTTTCTAATTGTTTTACGAGCAGTCTCAGACCGTTCCAAAGACTCTGGAGGGTATTCCAATATAAGGATAATAAGACCTTTTCTACCTGAAATTTGATAGCCATTTTTTAAATCTTCAATTCTATCTAGCCCTATTTGCTTTATATTAGAAGAACTAAGCTTAACCAACCGTGCTGCTCCATCACACATATCCAATGCTAAGAAAAATTTACTAAATGTTGACCAATCTCTTAAGTAGGCAACCTGGGAACGCCAGTAAGCCAACTCATGTTTTCCCAACGCATGAACAATCTTTTCTATTTTTGCTCTTCTTCTCGGCATAAATAAATCCGTTTCAAAAAGCCCCACCGCTTATATTGCCATTAGGAAATGGTGCCCAAAAAAGTCTTTACTAATAAGACCTACGGGGTGGGATAAACTTGTGACCTTTTGAATTATATTTTTTCATAACTGATATTCCCTATTAGTAAAATTAGGAACACATATTTTTAGTTATTCTAATTTATGTTAATTAGATTTTGGAAAACTTATATTTCTCCGGTATTATACAACTAGATC
>JABXJU010000426.1 GCA_013375405.1 Candidatus Helarchaeota archaeon | reverse complement strand
GAAAAAAACTAAAATAAGTCCGCCTTTACAATTCTTAACAATTCAATTTTTTTTTTTAAGTGATAAAACATAAATTTAAGCATATAATATTATAAGATAAGGTGACTATTATGGAAGAACCAGAAGTTATCTCAAGGCAAGGATCAGAGCAGAAACCTGCAAAGAAGACCATTGCTACAATTCTAATTCTTGCAATCATTGCGGGAATCTTAGTCATACTATTCGCTATAAATTGGAGTCTCATAGATTTACTTCCAGGCGTGGATAAATGGAATTGGTTTTTATATGAAACGACATGGGGAATTCGGATTCTAATAAGTGGCGCAGCATTACTGGAGTTTTTCTTTGTTTTAACTTTAAGTATCTACATTTGGAAAAGAGGTCGAAATTATTTAATGAAGCATATTTAGAAGGTGTATGAGTTTGGAAGATGAGAAGGAATGGACATATAAAGAGAAATTAATTGCGCGCATTATTAGTTGGGGAATAATTATTTCAGTAGTGGTTATAATTGTTGGATCAGCATGGACAGGTCTGGAAATGGTTTTCAGTGTTTCTGAGCCAAGTATGTCATGGTTTTTTGATTTAAGCCTCTCTTATCAAATAATGATAGTAGGGGGACTCGTAGTTGGAATACTCGTTGGAATTATCTTGGTTTCTGCTTTCATTCGGAAGGGACAAAGGTTTATTTTAAACCTCCTCTTTAAAATCGAAGAATAAAAACGACAAAAAATTTATTTTTTTTAATTCTTTTCTTGAATAAATCAAATAGTAGAGTGTAATTAATGGAAGAATTAATATCCACAGAAGATATGACAATAATAGATGAAAATTCAAGCTATTTAGGAGTTCCAACAATTCTTTTAATGGAGAATGCAGGAAGAGAATTAGCTAGAATTGTTCAATCGAAGGAAAATATCGAGGATAAATCCATATTAATCTTTGCTGGGATGGGAAATAATGGCGGAGATTCCTTTGTTTTCGCCAGACATATTTGTAAACATTGTAAAGAGGTTCAGCTTGTTCTATTGGGGGATATAAATAAAATCAGAACGAATATAGCACAAACGAATTGGGCTGCGCTCCAAAATAAGGATTTTTCCATTGAAATTCATATAGTACGAGAGAGTTCAGATTTGAGAGCAATATCAGTTCAAAATTCGGATGTGATAATTGATGGACTCCTAGGGACTGGGGTGAGTGGTAAGATTCGTGAGCCGATTGCTAGTGCAATTAAGTTAATCAACGATTTAAAGGGATTTAAAGTTGCAGTGGATGTCCCATCTGGAATGAACCCTGATACTGGGGAAGTTAAGGATATTGCAGTAAAAGCAAATATAACTGTTACATTTCATAAAATAAAACGCGGTTTGATTAAAAACAAAGAATATACTGGTGAAATCATTCCAGTAGATATTGGGATTCCACCT
>JABXJU010000425.1 GCA_013375405.1 Candidatus Helarchaeota archaeon | reverse complement strand
TTACATATGCCTTTGGCTTGGCTGCCGAGCGTTACAAATGGCTCTTTAATGTAGACAACAACTACACCTGGTACGAGCCATCAGATGACACCCTTATTGAAGTACTTTATGAACTCTCTAATTTCAATTTAGCAAAACTCGACCAAGATGTACTTGGCACAATTTATGAGGAATATATCGATAAAGTCGATAAAAGACAAAAGGGACAGTACTACACACCAAGAGAGATAGTTGAGTTTATCTGGGATAGGGTAGGATTTACAAATTCGATGGCTTTTTTCTGGCATATTGAAGGCAGGAGACGGCCTAAGTTTATTTTTGATCCAGCTACTGGATCGGGAGGATTTCTTGTAGAGGCAGCAAGAAGAATTAGAGAACAATCCGGTATTAATTGGAATGACTTTCAGGATCTACTGGATGTTCGTACAGCGATTTTATCTTATATTTTTGGCAGTGAGATTTCTGTGTTCCCATATTACATTACCGAGGTGAATCTACTTATCCAGCTAACCCCTGTTGTGAAGAGAATGATAGAGCTCAAAAAGGGCCTGAAAGAATCTCTTCCCTTAGGTATAGTTCCCGTCAATAGTTTATCTCTTTACAACCCGGAGTCTACCCTTTTACCGGAAGAAGAGCACAAATTCGACAACATAAGAGATCTTTTACCTTTGGAGAGCCAGAAAAAAGTAGTTTTTGAAAAAATAAAGAAGAGATTTGACCGAAAATTTTCTTACTGCTGTGCTAATCCTCCCTATATTGGAGAAAAAGGAAATAAGGAACTTTTTAGGTCAACGCGACAGAGATTCCCTTACTGGGATGAATTCTATCAGGGAAAGATGGATTACCTTTACTTTTTCATCATCTTGGGACTTTCCAAACTTCGCAATCCTGGTACAAAGGCTCCGGGTGGAAAACTCGGATTTATAACCACGGCATATTGGCCTACAGCAGATGGTGCATCAAAATTACGCAAGTACATTCTTGGAAATGCAAAGATTAAGGAAATGGTATTCTTTGAAGATGTAAAGATCTTCGAATACGCCAAGGGCCAGCACAATATGGTCTTTATTCTGGAAAAATGTGCAGGAAAAGATAGGAAGGAAGAAAGGGATGGGAATAGGATCAAGATAGTTAGGATTTTAGCTAAACCTCAAGAAATTCTTGGAAATACAATTAGAGAAAAACTTGGATTTTTGACCGGTCATATTGAGAAGTACATTGGCAAAAACAAGTGGCAGGATGACCACATTAAGGTATACTGGAGCACAATCAGGCAAGGAGAATTACCCCCTGATGGTGGTCCTTGGAGTGATTTGTACGTTTTGCCTGAGTCCAAAGTTCTTCTCTCTCACCTGGAGCAAGAAGCAGAACCATTAAAAAACGTCTGTATCATCATCCAGGGCATTGTTTCCGGAGCGGATAGGGTAACGA
>JABXJU010000169.1 GCA_013375405.1 Candidatus Helarchaeota archaeon | reverse complement strand
ATTACCCAATAAAGCTCCAAAAAGCAAGCCACCTCCTGCGCCTATTATTAAACCTACATTGATCATCCCAAATTTCGACCCTCTCTCCTTGGGGGGGTAAAAATCCCCAACCATTGCAAAGGCTATCGGAAGATAAGCTCCCCTAAAGACTGCACTAAGAACATGTAGGATTGAAAATTGGAGAAAGTTCTGGGCAAAGACAAACAAACCGAAGCAAGCCACCCAGCTCAGTTGAGTTATTATAAAAATTTTTTTAATGGAGTATTTTTCGGATAATTTTTCTCCAAAATATCCAAAGAATAGAATGCTTATTATTAAAACCAGTAGATCAATTGCCATTAACCACGCGATTGCAGGTCGAGTAGTATCAAGTGAGATCCTTATTAGATCAAGGTTGGCAGGTAAAATCCCCCTACAGATGAATAGAGCAGCGTAAATTAAAAACAGATATAAGAAAGATAATCTTCTTTTGCGTTCATATTCGTCATCCAATTTAATTGCCTCAAAATTATGATATCATTATAATTTTGGAATCGGAGTAATAAAGTTAATGTTTTAAGTACAAAATGAATTATTCAAATAAACACCTAATATGAAGAAGATGCGCATGAAATGAGCTTCACACCTAATTACAAATCATTACGCAAGCACGAAGTACCTACGTGGTTCCACGCGGCGAAATTCGGAATTTTTATTCACTGGAGTCTTTCCTCGGTACCTGCCTTTGCTGTGGCGGATAAGGGGGATATAAAGGAATTGATCAAGAAGGAAGGTTTTAAAGGGCACTTTAAAAACAATCCTTATGCCGAATGGTACCTAAATACGCTTAGAATCGAAGGTAGTCCTACCCAAGAATACCACAAAATAACTTATGGTGAAAAGTTCTCTTACGATGATATTGTGCCGATTTTTAATGAAGCAATAAAAAAATGGGACCCGCACGGTTGGGCAGAACTGTTTAAAAGGGCTGGGGCGCGATATGTGGTACTAGTTACAAAGCATCATGATGGATTTTTACTCTGGCCAAGTAAATACGCAAATCCTCATAAGGAAAACTACTTCGCATCGCGAGATATCGTAGGAGAACTTACATCAGCCGTTACAAGTAAAGGTATGAAAATGGGCTTTTATTATTCCGGTGCGCTCGATTGGACATTCAACGAAAATCCTATCAAGGACATGGTCTCTTTTGTTACTAATGGCTCCTTAGATCCGGAATATGCTGAATATGTGGATAAACACTGGTATGAGCTTATCGATAGCTATAGTCCAATCATCCTTTGGAACGACATTGGGTATCCACCAGCCGGGAAGGATATGGAATTGATGGCGTATTTTTACAACAAAACACCCGATGGAGTAGTTAATGACCGATGGACAAAGTTGGGTAAATTAGTCAGAAATGCTCTCAAACTTTGGCCCGTTAAGAAGATAGTGGGCTGGATAGCGAAACGAGTAATAACTAAAGGTGGAGGAACTGGACTAAAACCATCGCATTATGATTTTCGGACACCAGAATACGCACATTTTAGGAAAATTAAGAAATTTAAATGGGAATGTACTCGGGGCATCGGCAATTCATTTGGGTATAATAAAATGGAACCTGAAAGTAATTACTTAACGCTTGAAGAGTTAGTCCACATGTTTGTAGATATCGTGAGTAAAAATGGCAATCTGCTTTTGAATGTAGGACCAACGGCGGATGGGACCATTCCTGAAATCCAAAAAAATCTAATATTGAACTTTGGTAAGTGGCTTGAAATCAATGGCGAAGGAATTTATGGTACTCGCCCATGGATTCGTGCTGAAAGCAAAACATTGGATGGTCTTGAAGTGCGATATACTCAAAAAAATGAAGTGTTATATGCGTTTTTATTGGGCAAGCCAACCGAAAGTCCAGTTGTAATTGAATCACTGAACGTAGAAGCCAATACCGAGATCGATTTATTAGGGTATTCCCAAGGCTTGAAATGGCAAAACGATGGGGAAAATCTATCAATCTCGATTACGGATGAGTTACGGGACGCTCCAGCTTATACGTTGAAACTTAATCCTAAGCCTGCAGAATAACTACGTGCAACCATCTATTTTTTGGGATCACATGAGATATGAAACATTTCGCAAAATTAGAAAATTCTTTTTTCGGACCTATTTCAAATTCTACCATAGGTTAGAAGTAATTGGTTTGGAAAATATCCCCCAAGGAGCCGCTGTTATCGCTCTTAATCATGGTGGGGGATTCGATCTTGATATAGTCGCCATTAATCTTTGCCATCCAACGAGAGAGATCCATGTCTTAATCATGGATAAATACCATTATATCAATTCTATGTGGGGGCGATATTGGATTGCTGGAGGCATACCGCTCTGGTTAGGCGGAGGAATTAGGTGGCAATACATAAATCCCTATTTACATAAAAAAGGCAGTCAATATCCTGGATTAGTGTGTATGTTTCCAGAAGGGCATTCTGGATTATTTCAACATCGCCACGTCATTCATAAATTTTTCCCAGGGGTTGTAAGGATTGCGTTAAAATATGAAGTTCCTATCGTTCCAGTCACTACAGCTGGATTTCACAAGATAAGTCCCATTTTAAAGGAGTACAAACAAGAGCATGGTCCGCCAGATCCCATCCTTTTTCCTCCCTTTACACTTCCATTTAAACTCAAAATAGAATTCGGAGAACCGTTTGAACTCGATGATTATTATAATATGAAATTATCTAAAAAAGAGGAATGGTGGATTGCGAATCGTATAATTCGCCCAAAAGTAGCGAAACTAAGAATGAAATATATGAAAGTTAAATTAGCCAAAGTAGATATGGAAATGAAAAAACCAAGAATTTAAAAAAAATTAATCATTTATAGAAGATTTTAATTTTTTTCATTTCTTTAATGAGACCAAAAAAGATAAAGGTAAATCACTTCTTAGTTGTTTTAATCAAATTGGTTTGACATTTTAAACAAATTTATTGAAATGAGGTGGATTTAGGATGGTAGATTCATTAAAGGAATTTTTTAAAGATGTATTACCAAATAAATTTGAATCTGAGAAAGCTACTAATATTAATCTTGTCACGCAAATGAATATTAGTGGAACAACGGGTGGAAATTGGTATATTATAGTTAAGGATAAAAATTTAGACATAAAAGAGGGAACAAGCCCTGATGCACCGGATATCACAGTTGAAATAAAGGATAGGGACTTTTTGAAGCTGTTAAATGGTAAAACAACTGGTGAGAAATTGTACTTAACGGGCAAACTGAAATTTATTGGCGATTTAAGTGATGGAATGAAATTGAGAGAACTTGGAATCATCTAAATGTGTTGAATCTTATGTCTTCAAAAGGTTTAGAATTATTTGATTTAAGTGGGAAGGTAGCCATAGTAACCGGTGCAGCAAGCGGTATAGGTCGAGCTATTGCCTTAAAATTGGCTGATTTTGGAGCAGATATAGTTCTCGTCGATATAGCAGAGGAAAATATGAAAAAAGTTGCCAATGAAATTAATAGCATCGGTCGCAAGGTTTTGCCTGTAAAAGCATCAGTTACCAATAATAATGAAATTAAAAAAATGGTTGAGGATGTACTAAATAAATTTGAGAAGATTACTATTCTCGTAAATTGTGCCGGGATTCTCTCACGAACTCCAATCGTTAATCTAACAGAGGAAGAAATAGATAAAATATTAGCCTTAAATTTCAAAGGTATGGTTTTTTGCTCACAAGCAGTAATGGAACACATGATAGATTCCGAGTATGGAAAAATAGTCAATATCGGATCTTCAATCTCCTCACGAGGAGCCGTTTGTAATATAAGCGGCGGCGGAGCTATCTATTGTGCTTCCAAAGCAGCAGTTCAATCTTTCACGAGATGCCTAGCATGGGAATTATCGGAAGATGGTATTAATGTGAATGCAGTCGCTCCAGGACCCGCCATTACTCCCATGCACGAGGGTTATATTGACCAAGCCAAAGATTATTATTCTGCCAGCATTCCTGCAGGAAGATTGGCAGAACCAGAAGATATTGCAAATGTAGTTCTCTTCTTAGTCTCAGAGGCGGCAAAATACGTAATTGGTCAGACAATTCACGTGAATGGTGGACAAATAATGGTAGATTAAATATCAAAGAACGTAAAGGGGGCTATTAAATAATGAGTGAACTGAAAAAACTTTTTAAGCCAGCTGTAATTGGCAAGATGAAACTAAAAAATAGGTTTGTAATGGCACCACTTAACAATCATTTATCAGATTTAGGTCTTGTAAGTGATAGATTAATAAAATTTCTCGAAAGGCGAGCTCAGGGTGGCGTTGGATTAATCATTATGGAAGCAACCTGCGTCGACTGGCCTAGAGGAAAAGCAGGGATTGCACCTCCTCGAATTGATGATTGGAAATACGTCCCGCGTTTAGGTGAATTAGTAGAAATCGTTCATCAATACAATACCAAAATCGCCGTGCAACTCCACCATGCAGGCAGACAGCAATCATTAGTATGTTCAGAAGATGAAGAAATTATCGCCCCCTCCCCAATTCCTTGTACAGCAACTGGAGCAGTCATGCCACACGAATTAACTATTGATGAAATTGAAGAAATACAAGATATGTTCTTGGAAGCGGCGCAGAGGGCAAAATACGCGGGATTTGATGCAGTTGAACTCCATGGAGCTCACGGCTATCTAATAAACCAATTCATATCCCCATATTCCAATAAGCGAACAGATGAGTATGGTGGTGATTTTGAGGGACGAATGACTTTTGCCGTCGAACTTGTTGAAGGAATTAAAAACGCTTTGGGTAATGATTATCCGATAATATTTAGGTTAAGTGGAGATGAATTCATTGAGGGTGGATTTACAATAGAAGATGCAAAACAAATTAGCCAAAACTTAGAGGAAGTAGGAGTGGATGCCTTAGATATTACAGCTGGGATCTACGAATCAGAACCTTCATGGTGGGCTAGAATTTTCCCAACCCCTGCATTTCCAAAAGGTTGTAATGTTCCCCTTGGAGAAAGTATCAAAAAAGTAGTAAATATACCTATTATCATCGTGGGAAGGCTTGGAGATCCCATAGATGCAGAGAAAGTAATTGCAGAGGGAAAGGCCGATTTTGTTGCGATAGGTAGAGCCCTCTTAGCTGATCCTGACATCCCTAAAAAGGCATATGAAGGTCGATTAGTCGATATTCGTCCATGTATTTATTGTAACGAGGGATGTTATGGGAGTATACAAAATTTTAACGCTATTCGGTGTGATGTTAATGCAGAAGTAGGTAAGGAAATGCAAATCAAAATTGAACCAGCAAAAGAATTAAAGAAGATCCTAGTTGTTGGGGCAGGTCCTGCTGGGATGGAAGCGGCGAGGGTGGCAAAATTAAGGGGACACGAAGTGATATTATGCGAAAAAGGTGATAAATTAGGTGGTCAACTAATTTCAGCCTCAATCCCTTGGTTTAAAGAACCCCTTCGTGATTTAATTAAATGGTTTGAAGGTCAGCTTAAAAAGCTTGGTGTTAAAATCAAATTAAATAAAGAAATCACAAAAACTATTAAAGAATATGAACCAGATTGCTTAATTCTTGCAACTGGTGCAATTCCAATTATTCCTGATATCCAAGGTGTTAATATGGGGCACGTTGTTTTAGCAATTGATGTCATAACAGGTAAAGCAAACATAGGAAATAAAATTGCCATTATTGGTGGTGGTCAAGTAGGATGTGAAACAGCATGGTTTTTAACAAATCAGAAAAAGGAAGTCACATTAATAGAAACCTTACCCGCAATAGCGGAAGAAATGAACATGGTACATCGCTTCTATATTACAAATAAATTAAAGGAATTAGGAGTTGAATTAATAACAACTGCCTCCGCCAAAGAAATTAAAAAAAAGAGTTTGATTATTGATCGGTACGGAAAAACACAAACCATTGAGGTAGATAATGTCGTATTA
Source organism: Candidatus Helarchaeota archaeon (assembly GCA_013375405.1). The sequence continues at coordinate 3,971 of JABXJU010000169.1, read as the reverse complement.
GCGGCTGGATTCAAGCCTAATAAATTGGCATTAACAGCAAATGAAGTTTATGAGATCGGGGATTGTGTAAAACCACGTAATATACGCGGTGCAATCCATGATGCAAATAATATTGCAATAATTATTTAGTTAGGTCGATTAGTTGGCGAAGAAAGATGAAATTATAGTTTTAATCGGGACTATGGATACTAAGGGTCCCGAATTTTCGTTTATTAAAAAAGAAATTGAAAGTAAAGGATATAAAACTCTAGTTGTGGACACCGGAATTCTTGGAAAGCCAAAAATTAAAGTAGATATACCCAAAGAAGAAGTGGCAAAAAAGGGCGGGTATTCATTGGAAGAACTTGTCGCTGCTGCTAAAAAGGGCGCTGACCGATCTGCTGGAACAAGTGCAATGACGGAGGGGGCCATTAAAATGGTGAATATATTATTATCAGATGGTAAATTGGATGGAATTCTCTCACTTGGTGGATCACAAGGGACTGCAATGGGAATGGAAATTATGAAGGTACTCCCTTTGGGACTTCCGAAAATAATGGTTACAACTGATTTAGACCTTCAAGATTTCGATGATCGGGATATAATGATGATACAAGCGCCTGCTGATATTTTTGGACTGAATACAATTATTAAGAAGATGTTACTTCAGGCAGTCGGTGCTATGGACGGCATGTTAGAATCAAAAAAACTGCAAGATAGGTAATGTAATGAAAAACATCGTAATCATTGGAACATTGGATACTAAAGGAACGGAAATTGCATTTTTAAAAAAACAAATAGAAAAAAGAGGCTTTACTACAACGCTTATCGACTGTGGTATTTTGGGAGAACCGAATTTTAAATCTGACATAACAAAAGAAATAGTCGCAAAAACTGGTGGTAGATCAATAGAAGAACTCCAAAAAGCTGCAGAAGATGGTAAGGATAGGTCTCTTACATTAAATGTAATGATAAAAGGTGCTGAAAAATTAGTTCAAGATTTATTCGAAAAGCAACAAATAGATGGAATGATCTCCTTTGGAGGCGCGCAAGGAACTGCAATTGGAATTACAATTATGAAAAAATTACCAATCGGAATCCCAAAATTAATGGTCACGAGTATTATGGGGCAATCGGTAGGAATGAAAGATATTTCAGTAATACAAACACCAGATGGTATGATAAAACTTAACTCAACAATGGAAAAAGCTCTTTCACAAGCGGCGGGTGCCATATGTGGAATGGCCGATGTTGAAATTCAAAAGCCAACTACTCCACTACCTCTAATTGGTATTACGGCTCTTGGAGTTACTACCCCGGCAGTTAGACGAATAGTTAGGTTACTTAATGAAAAAAAGTATGATCCAATAGTTTTTCACGGACGGACAGAAATTTTAAATGAATTAATAGAAGAAGGGAGGATTCAAGGATTAATTGATTTAACACCATTTGAAATTTATTTACTTTGGGAAAGACGTCTCCAATCGGTGTATAAAAAGAAAATCCCACAAATTATTTCAGCAGGCGGGTTGGACATGCTTATTTTTCCAGGCACGAAGGAAATTCTTCCAAAAAAGTATAAAAACCGCCCAGTTCACGCTCATACATCGAATATTGTTTTAGTAAGAACAAATAAAGAAGAAATTTCAAGAGCCGCAAAGATTATAGCTGAGAATGCAAATAAAGTATATGATAAAACTATAATTGCCATTCCATTACTTGGTTTTTCGGAGATTGATAAAAAAGAACAACAGTTCTATGACCCGGATACTGACAAAACTTTCATTGAAACCTTGAAATTTAATTTGAAAAAAGAAATTAAAGTTATTGAATACAACTCTCATATAAACGATGAAGAATTTAGTATGGCTGTGGTTGAACTTTTTATTGGGCTTTTTCATTCCTAATTTATTCAAGGACGCGTTTACATGGGGAAAAAATTCACGAGATGGGAAATTTTAAAGCGACTAAGAAAGACAATCGCAGACAATAAACCTATTATTGCAGCAGGCTGTAGTGCAGGCATAATTGCGAAATCTGCTGAGATGGGTGGTGCCGATCTTATTATGGTATATAGCACCGGATTATCTAGACTGAAGGGGCTTCCCACCACTCTTATTGATAATTCTAATGAGGTCACTCTGAATATGCTCCCTGAAATAAGAAAAGTTGTGAAAGATACTCCCATTATTGCTGGTATTGAAGCTTCTTCAACTTCTGGAGACCAAGATCCATCAGAACTCATAAATCAATTTATCGATGCAGGATTCTCTGGTATCATTAACTTCCCAACGATAGGACTTATTAGAGATAAACAATGGCGTAAGAAAAAAGGCTTTCAAAAAGAGATAGAAATGATCCAGAGAGCATGCGATAGAAAAGTCTTTTCTATGGCATATGTCTTCTGGCCTATGGATGCAAGATCGATGGCATTTGCAGGAGTTGATTGCCTTGTTCCTCATGTTGGAGGAACAGCAGGAGGTACTGTGGGGTATGATGCATTAACCCATAGAGAAGCCGCTGAAAGAATACAAAAAATGATTGGATCTGCTAAAAAAGTGAATCCTAAAATTTTTTGTCTTGGTCATGGCGGCCCTTTTGCAACACCAGATGATACTATATACCTCTATCAACATACTGATGCCGCTGGATTCGTTGGAGCCTCAAGCATAGAACGAATACCTGTTGAAAAGGCGGTAAAGCTGACCGTTTTGGAATTTAAAAACATACCTGTCAAGAAATAAGCTAAATAATCGGTCTTGTACATAATTATAACTACTTTCTGCAGGGGCAGCAAAGATTTAACTCTGCTATTAGACTAACTTAAAGAGCTTCAACAATTTATTAACACTATGATAAAAATTTAGGAATGGTCTGAGAAAGATATTATATATTTTATTTTACTAAAACCCCTCGACCGCGTAAATAATCCTTGACTTCTTTCACGGTATATTGATTATAATGGAAAATACTCGCTGCAAGAGCGGCATCAGCTTTACCTTCGGTTAGGGCTTCAAGCATATGATATGGATGCCCGCAACCACCCGAAGCCGTAACAGGAATTTTGACATTTTCCGCTATTGCTCGAGTCAATGGAAGATCATATCCATCTTTCGTTCCATCCGCGTCTTTACTCGTGAATAATATTTCGCCTACGCCCATCTCAGCTACTTGAATACTCCAATCAACTAGATCTATTCCGGTGGTCTTAGTCCCACCATAGATTACGACATTTCCCCAAAAGTTGCCATCAGGCGAGTCAATTATGTATTTTCCAGAACTATCTTCATTACCAGAAGTTCTAAGTGCATCTATAGCAATAATGATTTTATCGCCTCCAAATTTCTTGACCGCATCTTTTACAAATCCAGGGTCCTTAACTGCTGCAGTATTTATACTTATTTTATCTGCCCCAGCAGAAAGTAAAGTCTCAATATTTTTAATATTTTTAATTCCACCACCTACTGCGAAAGGTGCTGAAGTTAATTTTGCTTTAGTTCTTTTGACTACATCTAATAATGTTTCACGTCCTTCAAGAGAGGCGGAAATATCCAATAGCACTATAATATCTGCGCCATCTTTCTCATATTTTGCAGCATATTCGGGAGGGTCTCCTACCTCACGAATATTCACAAATTTAATGCCTTTGACAAGTCGTCCATCTTTCGTATCAAGGCATGGTACAATTTTTTTATACTCTGGCATCTTTGATCCCATCTTGAAATTCAATTAAGCGAATTCTTTAAAGGTTTTGGGTATGCAAAAAAGTATCATTTTTTAGGAATATCTATTTATCATAGTCAGATCAAATAAAATGGTAGGAGGATTTTACATGAAAAATAACTATACATTTGCTGATGGAGGTCCTTCTCCACAAGTTTTGGTCGATGTATCACACCCAGAACGAGGGGGGGATCTGATAATGGTATTTTTTCTAGGTTTTATAGGGAGTGTTGCTGCAATAATAATCCTAATCATCACATACGTGAATC
>JABXJU010000168.1 GCA_013375405.1 Candidatus Helarchaeota archaeon | reverse complement strand
ACTGGACGGGGACCAATTGAGGTAGCTGGAACGGGAATAAAACTCGAGAAGGGCGATGTATCACTTCGGTGTAACTATTGTACAGTGGATGAGAATCTAGTTCTCTTGAATCGAACGGCAGATTACATCCGTAGGGGAATTGATGAGTTAGAGAAGGCACTAAATGATCAGATTACTCTTTCAAAACCAGATATCCAATTTACGTTCAGAAATGGTGCTGATTACCGATGTGTGCTACATTTTCGTGGACCAGGACTTTCTGCAAATGTTAGTGATACGGATCCTTGGAAAGAAGGAGCAAAAGTCTTGGAATCTCAGCCATTAGATGGAAAATCCGAGTCAGTTAAGACAAGCAAGTTGATAAATGAATTCGTTCTCAAATCTTATGAGGTTTTAAATAGACATCCAGTGAATCAGACAAGAAGGAAGGATGGTAAGCCACCAGGTAACTTAATTATGCCTCGAGGTGCAGGAGAAACCCCTAGCTTCGAAAATTTTTATGAGAAATGGCAATTAAGAGGAGCAGTTATTGCAGGGATTAGTCTAATTAAAGGAATTGGAGCGCTTGTGGGAATGGATGTTATAAATGTCCCTGGCGCTACGGGCTATATAGATTCAAATTTCATGGCTAAAGGTCAAAAAGCCATTGAGATTTTACCAAATTATGATTTTATTTTGGTCCACCTTGAGGGGACCGATGAGGTAGCTCACGATAAAATGCTAAAAGAAGAGATTGAAACTCTCGAGCGAATTGATACGATGATTGGGTGGGTTTACAACCATCTTCCGGAGGATTCACATCTCATAATCCTTTCTGATCATACTGTAAGCACGGAATTAGGGAAACATACCGCCGATCCGCCCCCTATAATGATTACAGGGCCGGGCATTTTCAAGGATAACGCATCTCTCTTTACAGAACGGGAAGCCCGGAAGGGTATGCTCCATCGCATCCGCGGTAATGATATTATCCCTATCTTATTAGATTATATGGATAAGGCCAAAAAATTCGGGGCATAAAAAAAGAGAGTAAGTATAATTAATGGCCCAAATTCAAAACGAATAGAATAATGGTGATGACAACACCTGCCAGCAACACTTTCAAACCCATTATAATCACGTTTCCTTTAGAAACTCTACCTAGGAACATGCCTAAGAGAAAGAGGACCACTAGATTCAGGCCTATTGAAATAAAAAATAGGAGATTAAATAGATCAGAATCCACTCCAGCGTTTAATCCAAAGAAAAATGGAAGAATACCAACAATAGCTGCTAAAGCGGGTGATAGCCCATCAATTAATGCTGAGAATATAGTGGCGAATTTAGAGGCTCTCGCCATTACTGAATGTGATAAGTCAGTCATCATAGCCCGTTCTAATTGTTTTAATTCTCGTTTTCTTTCTGCACTTTCTGCTAAAAAGGCACCCCATAGTCCTGAAATGCCCATAGCTAAGGCACCAGCTAGAACCGTAATAACTACAATCTGAGGATCAGATACATTTGCCAAAAAAAATCCAATCAGTATGCCTAATGTAGTTAATGCTCCATCAAATGCATTCATCACAAAATAGCGTCTGGCAATTTCATAAACCTCAGTAATTTCAGCGTATCGCTTGAGCGTCGCCCTAAAATTTTTAAATTTATAACGAAGACCCTTTTTATTAGTCGTTTCTTCACTCATTTATCATTTACGTCTCCAATTAATTTCTTTAATTCATATTAGTATCAGCTGAATCCTGCATAAATTATAAACAAATTGATATAACTCATCATTTGATACTAAAATCCTTTAAGTTGAAGAAAATTAGAGGAAGAGATCAATAATAAACTCATCTGCTTTGGCTTCCTTGATTCGAACCCACTCAGTTTTGAAGATCGGGTAAATAAATTCATGTAATCGTTGATGATACCTATTTTCATCCATACTTTTTTTTAAAAGCGAAACAAAATTTTCCAGAATACCATTTAGATTCTCTTTGATTGTCGTTTCGTCTAGTTGTGCAAGCATCATCATATCTGCAGTGCCTTCCTCAAAGGCCATTTTCGAAATATCCATGTCTTCACCCTCCGCTAAACCTAATTGGGCGAACTCTGGGAATTTCGCCAGTGCTTGTAGTATATTTTGGTATACATCGATTAAATCCATCATATAAGCAGATTTTGCGACTTTTTTTGCCATTTCCCATTGTTGGACAAGCATATCTAATGTTTCTTCAAATAATCTGAATTTGGTTACATTTCCATCCCATTTTAACTTTTCAAAGCCCTGATCCGCAGGGATATTAAAAGCTCCATTAAATGAATCGGCAATAACATTCATTTGTTCATGTAGCATGGGAGCGCTATCTTCTTTGTCGGCAGCCCCTATATATAACAATCCTCTAAGATCGACATACACAAAACGATTTCCATACATGTCAATGTTATCGACCCCCTTATCCTCTAGTTCTGCCTGTGCAAATCCATAAAGTGCGCTTAAGAACCCAGAAATTAATGTTTCATCAATACTAAACTCATAAGATTTCGAAAAAATTGCACGCCCTGATTTCTTCTCGATAATATATATCGTATGCAACAATTATTTGAGCACTCCACGATAAAAAAACTTCGAAGTTTTACATTGAAATTTTGGTGGAGATTATATATTAAACTTTTTACTTTTTATTTTGCTGAAATTTTTAAAGAGTTACATTGATCTACAATGAAAGAGTAAAAGATTAACAAATTTCTCATTAATTATTGTTTTTTAAAATTTTTCTATTTTTCTCAAATCGTTCCAGATGCTTTAATATTGCGAATTAATTTAAAATATTCTATCAGCTTCACTTTTCTTAAATAATTGAACGAAATCTTTTACGGGAATCTCATTTTTAACTTTTTTTAATGTAATTGCCTCTTTGGCACAATTTGTTGCACAAACCCCGCATCCAATACACATCTGTTCGTTCAATTGAACGTGCTCATCATCTAAGTTTTCATTTCGGGGGAAATAATGGAACAATGCGTCCATAGGACATAGTTTGACACATTTTTCGCATAAAATACATTTTTGTTGATCGATTTGAGGTAAGAAATTTGATTTTACCACGGAACGAGGACTCCGAGAGTCCTTGACCGCGGACAGGATGCCACAATGGCATGCGCAACAATTGCAAATCAAGACCGGGGCTTCTCGAGAATTCATAACCGAATGAACAAGTCCTGCTTTCTCGGTTGCCTTTATCTTTTCTAATGCCTCTTCACGGGTTAATCTTGTTCCCCACCCACCTTCGACCATATAGGCTGATGCGGGTCCAAGTGCCATGCAAATCCGAATATCACCATCTGGACATTTTTCACAAGAATCATCGAGGATTTGCGAATGATATCGACAAGAACAGTCCACAACGCAATAATCGTTGACTTGGTTTAAAAATTCTTTAACAACTTCAAAAGGTAATATTTCGGTTTGAACATTAAGGGATTTATTAATCTCAATTGTTTTTTCAACTGCTTCTGAATGAGGGAGTATCCTAAAAACTGGGGTTTTAGTTGCGGATATTTCATTAAGCAATTTCACTGGTCCGTCTCTAAGTTTTTCCATTTGCTTCGCGACTTTTTTTAAATTTTCTAGGGAATCAGAGTGAGCGCTAAAATAAAATTCAAATAATCCTGGGACAAAAGGGAGTAGGGCATACATTCCAAATATATGCATCAACACACCTTTTTTAGTCAAGGGGGCTAATAGTTTCTTAGCTTGCTCTTGATTGATGTCAATCCCGGCCTTTTTTGCTCGTGTGACAATCTGTTTAAGAGTGAGCATATCAAGAAAGGGTTGTTTAAAGACGGAACCTAAGAATATTGCCTGTTCGGGTGTAAAAATAATTTTAAGATAATCGACCACATCTTTATGGTAAGGTATTTTTATAGGATACTTCCGATTAATGGCTTTAATCAAGGTTTTGTATTCGATATCTGTCGCATCTGACATGAAACATCACAACAAATAAGTTACTGCGAATTAGAATTCTTAATGACATTAATAAAGGTTTTACTCAAATAATATTTTTCATTAAATCCTTTATTTTTAGTTGATTTAGTTTTTTATCAACGAAAAATCAAATATACCATTTAATTGTAATAAACTTGAGCAATTAATTTTAATTAAGCCATTCTTACACTATTATTCAATGCCTAGAATTATGAATTAAAAAAGATGAACAGAAGATGAGACTACTATTAATTCATTCAGATGGATTTGGTTTCCAAACCAAGAATAAAGTGCCGGGAGCGACGGCAGAGGATGTCCCCAAAGATGAACATTCATTGGAGTTGAAAGAAAAAGTTCTCGTGATTTTCATTACTGTGGAGAAAAAAGATGAGAAGGATCCTGGAAAAGCGACTGAATTAGCCATAGATGAAATTGAAAAATTAGCCAAAGAACTCGGTGAGACACGAATTGTGGTATATCCCTATGCCCATCTCAGTACTTCGTTAGCCTCCAGCAAAGTTGCGATAAAGATATTGAATGATATGAAAGCAAAAATTCAAAAGGATGGGTTTGAAGCATACAAAACCCCATTCGGTTGGTATAAATCATTCCAAATCGACTGTTTAGGGCATAATCGTGCAGAAAGTTTAAGAAGTATCGATGTTGAAACGGCCGTTGTAAAAGAAGATAAACCGAAACGCCGTGAGGAGGAGCTTTCCAAATTTTACATTTTGCAGCTTGATGGAAAGTTAGTTCCATCTCAAAAATTCGATTATAAGGATCATCCTAATTTAAAGTTCTTTATGGATTATGAAGTTTCAGGAACCCGCCTTGTAACTGAACAACCGCCCCATACTAAACTTATGAGACGGTTAGAATTAGCTGATTATGAGCCGCGGGCAGATCCAGGGCATTTAAGATGGTATCCTAAGGGAGAGTTAATCCGAAATATATTAATTAAATATTTATATGATAAAGTAACTGCCTTAGGAGCAATGCCAATTGAAACTCCAGTAATGTTTGGTACAAATCATCCAATAATCCAAGAGCATTTAAAAAACTGGGCAGAACGTCAGTACCTAGTAAAATCCGGGGAAAAGACACTCTTTTTACGCTTTGCTAGCGATTTTGGGCAATTCTTTCTCCTTTCGGACCAGTTAATTAGTTACAGAAATTTACCTCTGCGGATTTATGAACTTACAAAATACAGTTTTCGTAATGAGCAGAGTGGTGAGGTGGTTGGGCTTCGCCGGCTTCGTGCCTTCACGATGCCCGATTTGCATACCCTCTGTGCAAATATAGACCAAGCGATTGAAGAGTTCAATAATCAATTTAACCTTTGTTGTGAAGTCATGCAAGATGCGAATATTGATTATGAAGTAGCTTTTCGGGTAGTTAAGGAGTTTTGGGACAAGCAAAAAGATTGGATACTCTCTCTAATTAAAAAAATCGAAAAACCTGCTTTGATAGAAATTTTTCCAAAACGAACTGCCTATTGGATTATGAAATTTGAATTTAATTTTGTGGATTATCTTGGAAAAGCGGCAGCACTACCAACAGTCCAAGTTGATGTGGATATGGCACGACAGTACGATATTAATTACATTAATGAGAATAATGAAAAAAAGCATCCAATTATTCTACATTGCTCTCCCTCTGGGGCTTTAGAGAGAGTTGTTTATGCACTTCTTGAAAGGGCCTACATGTTACAAGAAAGAGAGAAAGTTCCACCCTCCATACCATTTTGGCTCTCCCCAGTTCAAGTTCGCATCATAACCGTTTCTGACAAGCACCTTGAATATGCTCAGGCTATCGTAAAAGAGTTAGAGGATCAGCGAATCAGGGTAGATCTTGATGAGCGCGGGGAAACTGTTGGGAAGAAGATACGTGAAGCCGGAATGAATTGGATTCCATATATCGTTGTCATTGGCGATAAAGAATTGACCTCTAAAAAACTTACAGTAAGGATCAGAGAAACTGGTGAGTCGGATGTGAAAATGAGTTTGGATGAATTTATCAAACTTTTAAATCAGAAATTTAAACCAAATGTAAGATTACTATTACCAAAACCGTTTAAATTATTGAGCTCGTATCCGAAATTCGCATAAATTGATTTTTTTCATGTAAATATCTGTTATGGGCATTTTAAATAGAAATTCAGTTGTAATACGACAAATAGGAAATAGAAGATCGTCACCCACAGATACAATACATCAATAAAAATAATTAATAGGATAGCAATAACACCGAATAAAACTTCAAGTGCTATCATGAATCGCGATGCATAATATGTTTTTACAAACCAACACTGTCGTTTTCTATAATCAGGGATTTCCACAATTTCTTTTGGGGGTTTCGGTAAAATACCACCTACAGGCTCCCCGTAGAAAGGCGCAAAAAGCGCCGTGCCCCAATCGATTGCATCTGAAAGGATGTGAACCACTCCACAGATGCCAAGAATTAAGGCCAAAGGAAAAAAAATCCCAATAATTAAAAGGCAAAAATAAGGAATGAGTGAATGCGTCACCAGCCTGCGATGATTGTTATTTTTTGCATACTTGGATAAAAGAAAGTCGAAATCAATCAGAAATGGAAAAATTACGACGAGACAAACCTCAAGGAACTCTAAATAAGGAAAAAAAAGCATTGCAATGATAATACCCTGTGAAATATGCACGTGTAGATGCAGCTTTAATCCCCAAGACCGAATTCTTTATGGATGGCATGAACTCCTTGTTGCTCATCCTGCGATTCAATGGCGACACTTATGTTAATTTCACTTGACCCTTGGGCAATTGCACGAATGTTCACCTTTGCATTCCCTAATGAACTGAAAATACGGCCTGCCACCCCGGGTGTAAATGCCATCCCTGCTCCTACAATTGCGATAATGCTAATGTTACTTTCTACTTTAATATTGAACCATTGTTCTCCAAAGAATTTAGACTTCTTTAAAGAATCTTTGGCTTTTTCTCCGGATTTCCGATCAACCAAAAAGGTTATGTTATTCTCAGAGGACCCTTGACTGACCATTACGATATTCACGCCCGCATCAGCCAATGTATCAAAAACTTTAGCGAGAACGCCTGGTAATGACACCATTGCATCTCCTTCAACTGTGATCATGGCTGCATCTTGCACCGTGATTGCTTTCACAATACCCGTAGTTTTTTCCTGCGCTGCTTCTATAACAGTATATTTTTCATTATCCGGATTGTTGAAGTTCCGTAATTGAATTGGGATTCCCTTTTGTTCCATCGGGAAAATACATAATGGATGTAGAATTTTTGAGCCAAAAAACGCAAGTTCGCGAGCTTCTGCATAAGATATATTACGAATTAATTTAGCTTCGGGTTCCAATTTAGGATGTGCTGTAAGCAACCCATCAACATCTTTCCAGAGAATTACAATAGAATCGCGATTCGCGATTTGGAGACTGTAGGCTAGCAATGTTGCAGTCAGATCGCTGCCACCTCGCCCTAACGTGGTTACATACCCTTCTTTACTTGATGAGATATATCCTGTTACAACTGCAGACTTGCCTTCTTGAAGCACAGGTTCTACTTTCTCCTGAATAGTCTTTTTTGTTAGCTCGAAGTGTGGTAAGGCATTGTTAAACGCACTGTTCGTATAAACCATTGAATCGCCTGAAAAGTAATCCACTGCCTCGCCTCTCGCTTTTAAATAAGTATAATAAATGTACGTTGATAATCGCTCGCCAAATGAAAGAATAAAATTCAAAGCCCGGTCGGTTAAGCCAATTTCCCATACGCCATAAAGGGTATTCGATAGGCGTTTCAACGATGCTTCAATGAAATTGATTACTTCTTCTTTATGTTTCGCATCGGTGATAACTTCATTAATTAAATTTAGATGTCGTGTCTTTATAGATTCGATTCGTTCATTTACTTCAAAATGATGGTCTGCCACGCCTTCTGCGGTCTCTAATAAATAATCTGTCATTTTAGATAATGCTGAACAGACAAAAATCAATTTATGTTCTCGGAATTTTTCTATTATTTTCAAGGTTTTCTCGAATGATTGCGGATTTTTTAAACACGACCCACCAAATTTGTGAATTATCAACTTTTGCATTAGGAGTCCTCGTCTTAGAGAAAGTATTCTTCTTTTTTAAAAATTAGATATTATCAAAAGTTTAATCTATTTAAAGCTTGTTGATTCGTGTATTAAATGATAATTTCTAAATCTGGAGCACTGTCTTTAATTATTTTAACAGCCTTGGCGACTCCCAAAAAATAATTCAGCTGCTCTGTATATTTGTCTAAAAATGCTTTACTTTTCTTTGTTGAGCTTAATGATTTTTCAACTTCTGACGACATAGATAATCTCTTTATAGCATTCAGAAATTTCTCAAGTTCTCTTTCTAATAATTCGCAAAGATTTCTCTTTTTAACAGTTTGGTCAGTCTTTGATTCTCCTTCCTCTGATTCTTCATTATCTGCTTCTGAAAAATTTTCCTCTCCCTCTTCTTCTTTATCCGCCCCCTCAGAATTTTCAAAGTCTCTTTCGTCAATATCTTCCTCTAACTCTTCAACAGCCTCATCCGCTCCCTCTTCCAGTTTTTTTTCGGGTTTTTCAAGGGCAGTCATTAAAGCACTCATGATTCCTGAGATATCAGCCTTCTTTCTATAAATTTCAACTATATCGGGAATTTTTGCCTGATTAATTGCATTTTCATCAAATAATTTGCTAATAATCATATTTCTTTTTATCCTTAATTCCTGAAGAAGTTTCCATTTCTTTAGGTCATCTTGGATTTTCCATGATAAATTTTCAATAACATTCATTTTTTCACGCTTTTTATGTTCAGTGGCAATATGATTTGTTGCTATCACAATATCTTTAAAAGAATTTTTGCATATCTTGCACGTACAGGGGATTAAATATCGAGATTTTTCAATATTTTTAATAACTTCTTCTTCATTTAATTCTGAACTCAAGAAAAATTCCTCCTCAAATCCAATCTCCTGTTGAGAGTTTAGTTGGTAAATAAATATCAGTTATAAAATCGAATCCGTGACTAGAAAACGCTTGGATTTCTGCTTTTTTCTTTTTCTGTAACATTAATTCTAAATCTTCAACCCAGTTGAGATTCTTTTGTACAAATGGTTCTTTCAACATTTCTTCTGTTCTTTTTCGATCTGCAACAGACATTTTAAGTCGGCAATTGTCTGGAATATTATATTGGTCCAAATCACGAGAGAGTACCCCAATTAGATTTAAATTTGGAGTAGCTAGAAAGGGAGATTCATAACCGAGGCGTTTAGACCCTCGAAGGTAAACGCTATAAATATAATGTCCATATGGGTCTGAATCAACTAGACAAAAGCAGGGCAAATCTAATTCTTTCGCAAGCATTCGTAAAAACATTCGAGTCGCAATATCTGCACTTCCCTTCCCAGTAAGAACTATGCATGGATATTCATTCCACCATTTTGCCTCGCTTAAACGAATTAGGGCAGCATCTTTTTCTACGACTAAGATAAATTCTGCATCTGATTCAACTATTTCAATTCGATCCAGCATTGGGGAAATTGACCATCCGCCACTCCCTCGTTCTAAGTCAATTTCATCACCACTATCACGGATCTTTAATCGTCCTATACAAGCGCCTTTTGCAGATGCTACAATATTTGTTGAATTTCTAATCACTTTTAACATCGCAGCAAGATCTTCGATTAATTTATCACTATATTTCTGATCCTCGAAAAGACCTTTGTCATGATAGAAGATCTCTCTTTTAGTAGCATGAATATCTTTTATAAGAATCTCATTGACAATCTCAATCAACTTTATGAGACGTGTTGCATCCGTGACACTTGCAAGGCTATGGAAGGGGCGTTTGACTACTTTATCACCTAATAACAATAGATCTCTTACTTCATCCCATATAATATTTGAACTGCTTCGGGACGGAATTTCAAACGAGGGTCTACCATCAGTGAGGATTTGCTCTAAAAGAGATTGTGTAACCATAT
>JABXJU010000424.1 GCA_013375405.1 Candidatus Helarchaeota archaeon | reverse complement strand
TTGATGCCTTAATAGAATTGTCTGAAGCCTTAACTTTTCTCGGAAGATTAGATAAAGTTATAAATTTAATTGCAAAAGCAGATGTTCTGTTCAAGAAAATAATAGGAAAAAATTCAAATGAATTCATAAAACGGGAAGCTTCTATAAATTATGTAAAAAGTGGTATTTACTTTCAAATAGGTGAGATAGATAAATTTATAGAAACTGCTGAACAAAGTCTCAAACTACAAGAAAAACTCGGAAATAAACATGGAATTGCTCGCTCTCTTTTATTTTTTGAATATAGGTCATTTTTTACAGGAGAGTGGGAGCAAGTATTAGAATCTTATAATAAATGCTTAAACCTTGAAGGAGAAGGTTTTAATTATAACATTTCACGCATTATGAGGGGCTTTGGTAGAATCTACATGTTTAAGGGTGAGCTAGATTATGCACTAGACTATTTTAAGAAAAGTTTAGCACTTTCTAAGGAATTAAGCAGTAAATTAGGAATTGCAAATTCCCTTAACTATTTAGGTGCAATTTACCACCTTCAAGGGGATTTCAATAGCGCTATAGAATACTATAAGCAAAGTTTAGTATTATTTGAAGATTTAGATAATGATATGCTTATTGTTCAGATCAATTCTAGCTTATTTGAATTAGCCATTGATATGAAGGACCAACAAAATGCTCAACTATATTTGAATCGCTTGAAAGATTATAAAGACATAGGCAAATTTTATAATGCTTTATATCGTTCAGGTAAAGCACTTTTACTAAAATTAAGCCTCCGTGCTATTAATCGTGGTAAAGCTGAAGAAATATTTAAAGAATTAGTTGATGAAGAGGGAATCCTCCACGAATCTAAAGAACTTGCTTTAGTTAACATATGTGATTTACTCTTAATTGAATTACGTAATACAGGTGATCTTGAATTATTGGATGAGTTCCAGAATTACCTTACTCAACTCATGGATCTTACCAAAAAATATAACTCCCATTCATTGCTAGCTGAGGCATATTTATTACAAGCCAAAGCGGCACTTTTAACTTTGGATATTAAAGAAGCAAGACGATTCTTGACCCAAGCTCAAAAAATCTCCGAAAAGTATGGTCTTAATCGATTAGCTATAAAAATCTCGAGTGAGCATGATGAATTACTAAAACAGTTAGAAATGTGGGAGAACCTAAAGGAATCAAAAGCACCCTTGGCTAAACGTATAGAATTATCGCGGTTAAATGAACAAATGGAAAGAATGGTGAAAAAGAGAGTAGTGAGTCTTCCTAAGTTGGAAGCCGAGCAGCCAGTATTGCTTGCCGTTATGTCGAAAGAGGGGAATATTTTATTATCCAATCCTTTTACGGCCGATCTAACAATTGATAGTGCCTATTTTGGTGAGTTTCTGGCCTCTTGCAATATATTTTGCGATCAAATTTTCTCTGAAAAGATCGGAGAGC
>JABXJU010000167.1 GCA_013375405.1 Candidatus Helarchaeota archaeon | reverse complement strand
CATCTTCAACAGCTTTTGCTAAATCTACTTCTTTTCCTAATCTTCCCAAAAGAATATCGGTTGTTATTCCCTCTCCTAATTTTCCAGCAGACTCAATCGCTCTTAAGCCCTCTTTTTTCTCATAGGCTCCATTTTCAATTCGGTCCACACATTTTTCAATCAATTCCATTTTTACATCGTTTAGTGTTACCTTCTCAAAACCAGCTAATAAAGCAAGTTGGGCAATATAACCGCCCATCAACCCAGCTCCAATTACTGCAATGTTTTTAATATTACTAATATCAACCATCTATTACACCTTTCTGAATTTGATTATTTCCAAAATAAATCTTCCTGGAATATCTTTCGGAATTTCAGCCCATGTGTGACTCAAAATCAACACCCATTTTAAGTTTTTTTCTCAGAATCATTTCAATCACTTATTGGATATCAAGATTATGGAAGACCTCTTTATATTCTTCACTTTCTCTTAATTCTTGTATTTTTTCATCGATCCGTTCTAATTCTTTTATTAGATGTTCTCTATATGATATTATTTTCTCTATTATTGTATCAGCATCAACAAATTTCTCCCAAAATTGAAATCTTATAAACGGAGATGAGGGAGGCTTAAACTTATGACCTTGAAAGAAAGGGAAGGGCGGATGAAAGGGTCTGCGAAATTTCTGTAATTTTTGTAATCCTTCTTCAGTCAATTCGTAATATTTAGAAGTTATAATACTTTCATCAGATTTTTCTTCATTTTCTCTTATTAATCCACGATTTTTCAATTTTCGCAATGCAGGATATACCATTGAAGTCTTAGCTTGCCAAAAGAATCCAAATTCCGTGTTTAATTCGAACATTATTTCCTTACCGTTTTTTACTCCATCTTTTAAACTTGCTAGTATTAAATAATCTATTTTTGCGATTATAAGTCACCTTTTTTTGCTACGTATTGCTACGTAGAATCTACGTAGCAGTTTTATTTAAATATTTTTCTAGAGCTGTAGGCATTTTAAGGCAAATAAATTAAAGAGTATTAATGAAAATGGAAATCTTAGAAACTTGTTTTTGGGAGTAGGGGGTATTTTCTTCAAAAAAAAAAGAGGCAGAAAAGAGAGATTCATTTATTTTGTAAGAACTAATTCGCAGCGATCTGCACCTTGTCGCATTTGGGCACCCGACTGAAAATTAATATCCATATTTAATTGTTTGACAATACTTTCAATCATAGGATAGCACATACGATAGCAGAGGGGTGGAAGGTGTTTTTCCTTAAATTTAGTCCATTCAAGACAAGGTTTAACGATAATGACACTTTTTGCATCTGAAGATTCGGAGATAGATGATTCGAAACATAGTATATCCTTTAAAAATGAGTTTAGCATCTCTGTTATTTTAGGAATAGTTTTCTCAGTCAATCCATATTTTTCTTCGAGAATTGGTGCTATATAGTTCCCGAACCTTTGCCAAGTTTTGGAGGATGTTTCTATTGCACGCGCAAGCCCCATATCCTCGCGGAGAACCTCGACGGTCGTCATTGCGAGTCCCATATATATCACCGAACAAAGATCTTTCATTTTTTCGTCCATGATCTCCACCATGATAAGCTTCAAACTGAATTATTATATCCCTTGATTTCTCAGAAATCCTATAAAAATTTTATATACGAAAAATTTTGAAATCTACCAGAACTTCTCTTGCAATTCAAATTTTAATATTTTCTTAATTAATAGTTAGGACGTTTTGAACAGCCAATCTAACAATGGTTTTTTATTTTTCTTTTGGAAGGAGTCAATTATACCATTGGGGGAATCACAGAAGATGCAAGACGACCCCTTTTCAAAAAAGCCTTTTTCAAGTTCATAATTCGGGGTAAACTTAATATGATTGAATTCAACAACGCGATCTTCAATGACATCTAATAGTAAATCAATTGTAAGCCCAGCAATAATTTTGGGGGTGCCAAATGTTGCTAAGGTGCAGGCCCCGATATCTTGGGTTCGTTCAAAATAAACGCCACAAGCTAAACAAGGATCAACATTAGGACGAACAAGTTGGACGACTCCACCAATAAGGCCTGCAGCAGTATTGATTAAAGTTTTGTCATTCGCTAACGCTAATGTTTGAATTGTCATTCGTGCGCTAAAAGTATCGAGTGCGGTGATGATATAATCAGCCTTCTTAACGTAGGATTCAATTTGACTCAAAGCGTCTTCAATCAGTTTAGGATTATTATAACTCGATATAAAACTCGGGATTTCAATACGAATTGGAATAACTTCTAGCCCGCCTAATTCTTCGAGATTTTCCCGGGCGACCTCGACTTTTGGTCGAAAGACATCTTTTTTGTAATATAGGATCTGTCTATATATGTTGTACCAATCGACCGAACCATAATCTAACACAAAAATCTTTTTGACCCCGATCGTGGCACAATGGGCCGCTAAGTCAGCGCCAATCAACCCAATACCTGCAATCAATACAGATTTCTGACCAATCTCTATAAGTTTATACCCTGACATCTCAAATCGTTCAGTTCTTAATTTATATACCATGTCGGGGTGTAGTTCAGAAGATCGAAACCATATAGGAGTTTTTTCATCTAATTTCTTCTCAATAATTGTGCTTAATACATCATCTTCCTCGAGGATTGTTTCTTTAGTTGGATTTTCCTTCATAATAGTGAAAAAAAATGGAGGTTTTTTGATTTCATATTTTTTCATTATTTGGATAGCAATATCTCGAATACGCAGCTCTTTCTCGATTATATCATGTTCAAAGTTATCCCCGGTATCTGCATTTTGAAAGAGCACTTTCATTTAATCCATCTCCGTTTGAGCAATTTCCACCTCGTTAAATGAGATCCCTGTAAATTCTGTCATGGTTAAATCAAAAAATTTGATACCAGTGGGGTCTGACATGACATAAATATATGAGGGATTGGCGTTCGATTGGATTTTATTATAGAAGTTAGAAAAGAAAATTTCTTGCAGTTCAATTGGAGGGTGTTCCATCGAGAAATGTCGCCAAAAACCAAGCAGTGTTCCATCATCTTGATGATCCGTAATTAAATGGGGGCGGTATTCAGCAAGATCAACGCTTTCTTTTTCATTCAAAATTATAATTCCTAATAACTGCCCCTTATGAATTTTAGATTTAACTTGCGTTTCAATTTTCTTCTTATTTTTTTGAATTATCTGAAGAATTTCTTGAAAATCTAATATCGTTTCTACGAGATCAATTAATTGATCAAGTTCATCACGAACTTCTCCTAATTCAGAAAAGCACGCATCTAAAATCTCAACCTTTGGATTTTTTTTATACCGTTGAAATTCTTGTTTAATCTTTTGGAGGCCTTCCGTCATTTTCTCAATTCGGTCCAGATCACCATCACCTATATCTTTTTCCGATTTCCAATAATCACTCAAATGATAATCAAGCTCAACACGCATGGTGAATGCTGAGATTTCTGATAAATCCTCACTAAAAATAAGATGAATGCGGGGACACTGGAATTCTTTCGGATTATCTGTTTTTATGACCAATTTTTCTAAAAAAAGCGTAGATTCATCGGTGTGTGAATAGATTGGTTTCGATTTTCCTGGATGCACATGCCACGTACCAATATAAATAAAAGCCGGCTGCTTTGCGAGCGCTTGTTCCACTTGCTGAAAACAGTCAGCGCTTAACTTTATACGTGTGCCTGTTGCTTCAGCATTAGTATCCAAGAGAAATTCTTTAATTGTAAAGTCGCCATCATAGATCCCAACTAGGTATCCCCCTAGTTCTTTGAAATCTGACTGGGATTTCTGAAATTCTTGCACCAATCCTTTACATTTCGTTAATGGTTCCTCTGGAATGTGAACTATCACGGAATTCCTCTTTATATTGCATTATACTTGTTTGCTAATTCATCAGCTAAATAAACTAATGGATTCGAGTATCTCTTATATTTTGCCCAAACGAATAATCCTTTTCGACTTGCGAAATTAAGGATCCCTTGATTATCAAAACAAACATCCCGAATTGGGGGTGTTGTCATAACAATTGGAGGCTTTTCTGGATACCCCTCATTAAATAAAATTTTGATTACTAAAACACGCCCTGAGCGGTCCATAAAATGTCCATAAACACCTTTAATAGGTTCTTGATCATTAAAAAGTTTCCAGGTAGATTGATAGTATCCTGGTCTTGCGGATAAATCGTATACATGCTCCGCAAAGAGCCGTTTAGATATGTTTTAGACCTCCAATCGGTTCTGCTTCCCAATAAAGTTTAGCAAACTTTTTCCTAATTTCAATTACTTTCGTAAATAATCCAATTGTTTGACGAATGCCTTTGCGGTCTATGTAATGTAATTTAACGGTCACTTCATCCAAGGATATATTTTTACGAATATTTTGGAAACTCTGCTGAATATAGCCTAACACGTCCGATGCATATTTACTTTTAAGTTGATTTATTATATCATTGAACGTAGTAGTTTCATCAAAAGTTAAATAATCTGTGGTGCCCAATTGAGGACATGTTAGTTCTATCGTATTTTGATTCGTTGTTTTTGGCATGTTAGGTGTCAGCTCTTCAGTCTTTTTGTCATATTATATTCGAGTTCTGTTATACATTGTGGTGCGGTTATTTTAAAAAACCTTGTTACTCCTTAAAAGCTTAAGATGAGACCTAAAAATACTCAATAAGATAATAGGAAAGAGGAATTCTATTGAGAGAGTTATTTATTGGATGTGGAGGGTGGAGTTATTGGCAGGTAGATCGAGAATATCAGTCAAGCAGTGATCAATTAGCAGACTATGCCACAGTATTTAATTTTATTGAAGTGAATAATACATTTTATCGAATTCCTCCATTAAAGGATGTGAGATCATGGCGAGAACGCGTTCCGCATGATTTTCGATTCGCTGTGAAATGCTATAAGCAAATTTCGCATCAAAATTCATTGATAAGTATAGAATCAAATTTTCAGCTAATGGAAAAAATGCTAGACATTTGTAAAATCCTCCAAGCTGAGGCCTTAATCATTCAAACACCTCCCACATTCAGCCCGAGTTCCCAAAATTTACAATTTGCAGATACTTTTTTTTCACATTATAAGAACTGTCCTGTTGAATTAGTATGGGAGCCCAGAGGCCCTGAATGGACCGTAGAGCCTGGAAAAACGAAATTAACTGCAATTTTATCCAATAATAATGTAACACATTGCACTGACATTTCCAAAGAAATGCCAGTTCATTCTGTGAATATTTCCTATACTCGTGTTTTTGGATTGGGTAAAAAAAATCAATGGGAGTTTGATGATCAGGAAATCAGATTGATCCACGCCAATGCTTTGGAACTACCAAAAACTACGTATGTAACCTTTCATACACAACGTCAGACGCACGACGCTGCGCGTATGAAGGCATTCGATGAAACGGGACGATTAATTAATACGACCGGGAAGTATGAAGTTAATTCGATGTTGGTGGCAATTGATGAATACCGTAAATATCCTATTACGAAGCAAGAACTGCTGGCGGCACATGGCTGGAAAATCATAGATCTAAAGAAAGATACCCGGATTCGTGCAAATAAGATTCTAAAGAAACTACCAGATATCCAATTCAATGCGAAGAAGGAGTTAAAATATCATCTTGAAAAAATCTTTCGAGGGAGTGGGCAGCAAAAATTAGAGGTGTTATAAATTGACGCCCTCTATTATTTGAGTTTCAATGATTTTATTTTTTCTTGTAGAATCTTTAGGTTTTTCTCACAAAAAGTCTTGCCTAAAATATCCCCCAATCGTTTTTTCAATTTTAAAGATTGTTTAAAATAGAAAATTGCATCCTTAATTTTTCCTAATTGTGAATAGAGCGCCCCCAATCTAAGAAGAACATTGGATTCCTCTCTGGCATCCCTCAACAATCGATATAAACCAAGACTTCTTTGATAATACTTTTCCGCTTGTTCCAACTGTCCTTTTTTTTCATAAATCTCTGCAATTCCTTTGTAACACTCTGAAGAACCTTCGATAAAATCAAGTTCCTCTGCAATCTCGAGCCCCTCTTTATAGTGGGCTAAAGCCGTCTCAAAATCGCCTTTGAGCAGGTAAATACCTCCAATATTGGCTAGGGCTCTTGCTTCAACATCCTTATCTTTTAATTCTTCCTTTATGATCTTGAGGCAGTTTTTCATTACATCTAAGGCAGGATCGTACTTTTTTTGGAGTGAGAGGGTTAATGCAATGTCGAGATAGGCCTGAGCAACACCAAAACGATCGTTCATATCGGTTACTAGTTTTAAAAATTCCCTAAATTGTTCTAAGGCGTCTTCATATCGTTTTTCAGGGCGATATGCTAACCCTAAAAATGAACGGCTGAGGGCAATCATCTCTTGTTTTTTTTCAGCCAAGAAAATCTCTAATGCCTGCTCCAATTTCGGGATCGCTTTCGCCCATTTTCCTTCTTCAGTAAGAAGAATGCCATCTTGAAGTAATTTCTGCCCTTTTGACACCCAATCATCTCAATCTCTTATCAATTTCATAAGTCATATCGGTATTTAAAGGTTTAAGAAATACAAGTAATCTTTAAGAGAACTAGAATATAAATGAGGTAATATGGGTTCTACTGTAAAAATTGGATTAATTGCTGATACTCACATTCCTACGCGCGCCAGAAAACTGCCTGATAGAGTATTTGAGATCTTTAACGATACTGATCATATAATTCATGCGGGTGATTATGTTAAGTACTCAGTCATTGAAGAACTGCAAAAAATTGCCCCCGTAACAGGATGTTTCGGTAATATGGACCCCACAATTCTCAAAAGAAAGCTCTCGAAAATCGCCATTTTAAAAATGGACAATAGAGTCATTAAGGTGATTCATGATCTGGGTTGGGGGTCCCATGTTAAAGAATTGCAAAAGGAGGGGCAAGTGGATGTGATTGTTTATGGTCATACTCATAGGTCTTCCGTCAAAAAAGAAAAAGATCTTTTGTTAATTAACCCAGGATCCGCGACTAACGCATTCCTTTCGTCCTCCTCCATTGGGATTTTGTACCTTTCACCCGATAATATTGATTGTGAGATAATTAAATTGAAATAATCCAATTACCCCTGATTTTTCTCGAAACCTGAGGAAAAAAAATCAATTCTAATGATTTACTTGGGAAAAATTTTTGTAGTAATTAAATCAAATCGCAAGATGGGTAAAATGCGTCAATTCAACTTTAAAATTGTGGTTATTGGAGATAAAGGCGTTGGAAAGACGAGCCTCATCAATAAATACATATTAAATAAATTTGAAAGGGATTATATAAGCACTATCGGCGTAAATATTCTCCTTAAGGATATGCAATTAGAAAAAGATCAAATCACCTATATTTGTCAACTAATGTTCTGGGATGTAGGTGGCCAAGAGAAATTTGGTAATGTGCGTCATATGTTTTACCGGGGAGCAAATGCGGCGCTACTAGTTTATGACCTTACCCGACCTGCCTCATTTTTAATGATGCCCGACTTCTTACAAGACTTAGAGGACACCCTTCAAAAGAAGATCCCCTTTGTAATTTTGGGCAACAAAGTCGATTTAGGTGAAATGCGCCACGTCGAACGAGAAAACGCTGAAAAATTGATGGAAACTTCACAGGCATTGGCATTTTTCGAAACTTCAGCGAAGACTGGAGCTAATGTGGAAGAATCATTCAAACGTATTGCAGAAGTCTGTTTGCGGAATGCATTAAGTTATAAAAGTTAATTTTATTCTTTGTTGCGTAATTTCCTCACCTAATTTTCATAAAAATGGGATATTTTATAATGTAGAGATAAGTTTTTTATTCTAATCTCCACCCATGAACTTATAAAACAAGAGAAGTATCACATTAAATACACTTAATTTTAGGAAGTTGTAAAAAAAATGTCTGAAGAAGCAGAACGACAAGCACGTATCGAAGCATTTCTCGAAGGAAAAGTTCCAGTTGAGCTTCCCAAAGGCAAATTAACCATATTAATAGGATCATGGGTCATCTTTATCGCCATTGGCATCTTTGCTTTAGTAGATCTATATGGTCCGCATGTGGCTATGATAGCATGGCTTTCAGCGCTCATCGCAGCTGAACTATGGCTTCCAATTCTAATTCTAATATTCGTTGCTGCTGGGACAACAATACTAACGGTGTGGGTAATGATTCGCTTGCTTAAAAACCATGGCTACGGCCTGCTCAAGTTTTCGATTATTCTGTCAACATTAATGACGTGGGTTTTTGCGATCGTTGCCTTAATTCTGATACCCTTCACTTACGAACTGCTTTTCATGCTAATCATGCCCATCATAAGCACCGTTTTGACAATATTGTACTTCACCATCTGGAAAACGCGTCTTGAATTAGCTGGCGGCATTCTAACAATAACCGGGAAAGTTACCCATGAGGAGAAAGAACTTTTAGTTCCAGGTTTCTTGAAAGTCCTCTTTGTCGGTATTCTCGGAGCATTTGGTCTCATAATCGGTTTGGATATCATCGCCTACACCGTACCATATGTCGATCCTATGTGGTTCCATTATATTCCTGTATTTGTATACCTTTTTGTCTTGTTCCTCTACATCTATATAAACACCTATTTCTTTAATGCCATCGTCAGTGCCATCGTGTATATCTGGTATCGGAAGAAAGACCCGACCTTTCATGATGGTCTTGCCATCGCCACCTACCAACTACCTGATATTGCCTTATTTGCGACCTTTTCGGCAATAATTCGGTTCATTCGTATGATCCTCCGAGCTGCCGCCAGTCGATCTAAATCGAAACCAGCTTGGGTTGGAGGTGGATACCGCCTAGCAGATGGAATCATTGGAACCGTTTGGTTTTATGTCAATTACTTTACATTACCGTCCATCGTGATAGAAGATGTCCCTGCTACGACTGCTATTAAACGATCTGCCCATCGGCTTTTCGATAACTGGGTTGATGTCCTTCTGAAGGAGTGGGGTGTCAGCAAGGTATTCGGCACACTCCAATTCGTGATCATCTTACTTTTCGCATTCGGTGGGGGCTTACTTGGATTCATCTTATGGTTGATATTCCCAGTGATCGACGTTGTTATTTTCATCATTATCGGCGTTATCCTCTTCTTGTTCATCTCGACTTTGATCTCGAAACCTCTTCTCAACTTATTCAACGACATCTATCTCACGTTCCTCTTTGGATTCGTGATCGACAAGGAGTCTAATTTCAAATATGAGAATAATCTACCGAAGGAGTTGAGTGACAAACTGAAAGATTGGTTTAAGTCCCATCCCTCAGTGCGTCGATGCCAAAAGTGTTGGTCCAGAGTGCCGGAAGGAGCGTCCGCGTGCCCGAAATGCAGTGCGCCCTACCCCTAATTTTTTTATTAGTATCATTCCAACTATTTCCTAAGAGTTCCGACTTTTTACGCGGCTGTCCTACAATGTCATATTGTTTAAATTAAATCAAAAAAAAGATAATTTAATCAAAAAATATAAAAACATAATTACCTCTAAAAAAGATTTGTATATTTACCTTCTATTGAAAATGGGGATTTGTGTATAAGACACCATTTGCGAAGAATAAGGAGATTTTTATATGAAACAAAAAATCACTTTTTTAATCCCAATCATCTTACTCTTAATTATCCCAATGATCTGCGTGAATTATCAACATCCTTCTACCACCTTGATAGTTGGTGAGAGCCTGGATGGACCGCCATTGAATACTACTGCGTATCCCCCTAATCTACTTGGGTATCCGCCCAATGGGACCGCGGTCTGCACGGCAGGTGGTTTTCAACAATATCCCCAGCTCTGCAGCGATGGGGCGGGCGGCTCTATCATTACTTGGACGGATAGTCGCGGCGCGAACAATGATGTTTACGCGCAGCGAGTCGATAGGACGGGCGCGGCGCAATGGGCGGCGAACGGGACCGCGATCTGCACCGCAGGCGGGCATCAATTTTGGCCCCAGCTCTGCAGCGATGGGGCAGGCGGCGCCATCATCATTTGGACGGATGTACGCAGCAGATCGGAAG
>JABXJU010000166.1 GCA_013375405.1 Candidatus Helarchaeota archaeon | reverse complement strand
CTAAAACTCTCTCTAATTCGTGATAATCAATACCGATTTTCTGAGCGACTTTCTGGCGTTCGACCTTGATATCAACTTCATCAACATTTAATAAACCAGAAAGAACGTAATATTTATTCAATAAATCTGTGTCTAATTTAAGTCCCACAGTTTTTTTCATTTTAGTTAAAACTGGACCAAACGTCGCTTCATAAACTGAGGGGGTTCCTGTTGCGTACCAGCCAATACGTTCAACACCCCATCCGACATCTACCACTGTCATTTCCATTTGACGATGGGAATCATCTGGTAGGACTTCATACTGCATAAAGACGCTATTAACAATTTCTAGACCATCACAAAAAGATTCCAGACAAGGGCCAAAGTTTCCACCTCCAAGCCAAATATCCTCTCGAAGCGTAATCTTGGATTCTGGAATCGCTAAAACTTGGGTTAAAAACTGAAAATCAAGTTCTATACATCTGTCCATCCAATATCCTTTGTATCCAAGCTTTTTAGAGTTAAAAGCATGCTGTCCTCCCATGATAAAGGACGTAAGATGGCGACCTGTACGCCCCACATTGTCAATGTCATTAAATCCTTTTCCGCCAAACCGAATACACGGCTGGGGAAGAACCAATGGATTTGCGGGAGGTTTGATGGTCCCATTTAATACATTCGGTTGAAAACATGCAATAGATGCTATAGTGAATTCGATATCGTCGCGCCATCGCGCTACTGTGGAGTATTCAGTTATCCGAGTATGCCCTTCATCTTCAAAAAACTTGCACCAATTCTTTACTGTATCATGAAAATCCCACGATTTACCAGAACCTTTCCCAATGAATGTATATCCACCAATACAATTTGTATCGCCACAATCTTTTCGATCTGGGTTTAAAGTCCAGAAAAAAGTGCCACAATGAGGGCATTGTTTCCTGATGAAATCCTTCTCTTTGAATAACTGGACTTCATATGCGGCTCGTCCGAAAATTTTCCGTAAGTCTTTCTTATCAAGCATAATTCCTGTCCACATAGAAGTTTAATTATTATAACTTGATTAGTAAATATTAAAAGGTTATTAGATGTTCATCTTTTTAAAATGAGAGAATAGAGGGATTTGGAATTAAGATAGATATCGATCAAAATCAAATAAAGAAATTAATGAAGGAATTAGCACATTTACAATATTTACCATTCACTTATCTAAATCCATATTTAGATCCACCGGAACTAGCTTCTTCGGAAGTCGTTGCTGATTTTTATTTTTTTATTGTCTCCATTGATTATAGAACCTCAACGCCTGAGGGCCATTTCGAAGGAAAAATTGATAGGAACTTTTTTCATGGTGCAGATCTACTGTATGCATTAGCTATCCAAAAATTGAAAGAGAATCCAGATTTCTTCACCGCTAAATATTTTCAGCAAATTTCAGATGACGAAGTAATAAATTGGTTGAGTATTACAAAGAATGGGAAAAGAGTAATCATTTATCATCCTCAAGAACGAGCTGAACTATTACGAGATTCTGGGAAAAATTTACTCAAATTGGGATTTAACTCATCCCTAGAATTAGTTCAACGATGTGAGGGGTATTTAATACGAGAGGATGGAAATGGATTACTTCAGATATTAAAAGATTTTAAAGCGTATAGCGATCCTGTGAGTAAAAAATCTTATTTATGGATAAAATTCCTGACAGGACGTGGGGTACTTGATATTCAAGACCTAGAAAATTTGAATCTACCTGTAGATAATCATTTAACCCGAATTGCGCTCCGAACTGGGATTCTAGAGATTAAAGATGAAGATATTAAAAGCCGCCTTCGGGAAGAAAAACCATTCACGCTTTCTGAAGATTTAAAATTACGAGAGGCAATTCGTATTGCTTTTAAAGAATTGCTTAAAAATAAAAAATTTAACTTTAGGGATCTCGACGATTTTTTTTGGGTCCTAGGGCGAACACATTGCATTCATTCGAAAAATCCGCTATGTGAAAATTATCTTCATCATTCTACTTGTCAATTAATGGTAGAACTTAAAATTAATTGCAAACAAAAATGTCCACTAGCCCCGTGTTGCAAGGGTTTTCGAGATGAGGAATATCGAGAATTATTTGAGCCTAATATTCGTACTTTTTTTTATTAAAATTACCTAAAAGTTTTAATTTTGTAAAAATTACCTAAAAGTTTTAATTAAAAAAATTAAAGAATAATTGTTAGATAGCCGAGAAGTATGCCGGCGTGTACCGAAATGGATAGGTGGCGGCCTGCAGTTTAGTTGAAGATAGCCGTATTATGAGGGTTCAAGTCCCTCCGCCGGCTTTACCTATTTTTTTCAGGTGTTTCAATAATGAAGATATACAATACACTAACGGGCAAAAAGGAAGAGTTTATTCCATTAGAAAAAACTAAGATCCGAGTATATATCTGTGGGCCGACTGTTTACGATTATTGCCACATTGGGCATGCTCGTGCAGGTGTAGCATTTGATGTTATCCGGAGATATTTGGAATGGCGTTTTCCTCAGAAAAGAGTCGAATTCATAACGAACTTTACTGATGTAGATGACAAAATGATTAAACGGGCAAATGAAGAGGGTATTACAATTTTTGAATTGGCTGATCGCTTTATTAAACAGTACTTTAAGGATTTTGACGCAATCAATGTGAAACGTGCAACATATTATCCGAGAGCCACAGAACACGTTAAAGATATGATCAAAATTATCCAACAATTGATCGATAAAGGGATTGCATATGAAGAGGAGGAGAGCGTGTATTTCAATATTGAGAAATTTAAGGATTATGGAAAACTGTCTCATAAAAAGTTAGAGGAATTACAACCCAGTCAAGATGATGAATCAATAAAGAAAAGAAACGCACATGATTTCGCTCTATGGAAAAGAAAAAAAAGCGATGAACCGTATTGGGACTCGCCATGGGGGCTCGGACGGCCCGGTTGGCACATTGAATGCAGTGTTATGAGTATGAAATATTTGGGGGAGTCATTTGATATTCACGGTGGAGGATTAGATCTTGTTTTTCCCCACCATGAAAATGAGATTGCTCAAAGTGAGGCCCTAACAGGCAAACAATTTGTAAAAAATTGGATTCATAACGGCTTTATAACGATAAATAGAGAGAAAATGAGTAAATCTTTAGGGAATTTTTTTACAATCGAGGAAATTTTGCAGAAATACCCTCCGATGGCGTTGAGATTCTTCTTAATTTCTACTCATTATCGGTCGCCAATCGATTTTAATGAGGCCCAGATTATTCAAGCTGAACAGACATATAAGAAATTTCAACTTGCTATCGCGTTTTCCGGACAGAGGGATGATGATTCACCAATCTCAGAAGAGCTTACGAGTGAATTGGAAGCATTTATTCGAAAAACAAGAGAAGGATTCATAGAGGCCATGGATGATGATATCTCTACACCTAAAGCTATCGCTAATATAAATAATCTCGTCAAACATCTCAATGGATTAGCGTCAAAGAAAGAAAAAGTAAAACCAGAGATTCTACGACAAGGTCATGACTTACTTTTAGAGTTGGGCTATGTATTGGGTCTGGTGAAAGGTCCAGAAGAAGATGAATCAGATAAATTAATCAATAAGTTAGTTAAAATTATCCTTGAATTGAGGAGAAATGCTCGAGAAAGTAAACGGTATGAGATAGCAGATAAAATTCGAGAAAAATTGAAGGAATTAGGAATAAATCTTTTAGATTATCAGAATAGAACAATTTGGTTGAAGGATTAAGGAACTATTTATAAATAAAAAGGAAAAATAATTATTTATAAGTTAAGAGGGTAAATTGAAATAGTGGCTGGGCTATTCAGATGGTAAAACTCCATGAAATTTATATTATCATGAAAAAGCGAGGGCTTCCAGCGTTTCATGCTCAATTTAGACACGCTGAACGACTGCACCCAGATCTAGTAAGTGGATTACTTACCGCGATTTCACATTTTGCAAAGGAGCTACGTCCAGATGAGAAAAAAGATATTAATTTAATCAAACGTGAAGATTTTTCAATCATGATCGAAGATGGAAATAAAACGTATGGGGCAGTTATTGCAGATTTTGATGATAAGGATACGCGAACTATTCTAAAACGAGTTGTTAATGCGTTTGAAGAAGAATTTGATAAGGAATTGGATGATTTTGGTGTAAATACTATAGTTTTTGAGAAATTTAAAGATGTAGTAGTTAAAGAATTTGGTGCCTTACTTATTAATCCATTTTATTTTCCGCATTTACTTGAAACTGACCAAGAACTTCCCGATGATCCCCTTCTTAAAAAAATAGTTAATTTAATTGATGGCAATAAGAACCTCAATGAAATAGCACTTACTCTTTCCATTTCGGTAGAGGAAGTATGCCAAAATATCTCTTTGCTTGAGAGTAGAAAATTTGTTGAAATAAAAATAAAAATTGAAGAATCGGATATTTTTAGTCCTACTGAAAAAGCTACTGAAGCTTTTAGTAGAGAGACTAAAGCTCATAAAAAAATTATTGACTTATTTGGTGATGCAGGAATTGATTTGCTTTATTCTCTAGATGGGAAAAAAGATCTCAGAGATATTATGGCAGAATTACAAATTCCATTTAACAAATTAATAAAAATAATTAACTATTTTCTTACGGAGGAATTTATCAGCTGGGTTGAACTTTATCCTGTTATGCGCCAACTTTCTATAGAAAATCTCGTGAATCTTACTTCTAATAAAGAAGACCAAGCCCTTGCCTTCACACTAAGGAATATGTGTGATGGAACTTATGCCCTTTCAACTATCGCTCGAAAATTGAATTTATCGAAAAGTGAAATTAAACAGTTCTTAAAAGTTTTTGGAAACAATATTCGATGGATAGAAAGGAAATTATAATTAAACCTCTGTTAATCGCAAATAAGAATGATATTTAAGAGAATTGAGAATTAAAATGACAATTAAGTTTAAGGTTGTATTAGTAGGAAGCTCTGAACAGAATAAAGAAGTTTTTTTACTTGATGAAAAAGATATCATCCAGGGTGAAAAGTATCAAACCAACCTTGGATTGGATTTTAAGTTGAAATATGAAGTAATAGAAGAAAAAGATGTTAAAAAAGATATTAATTTAGTTCTATGGCTTATGAAAGGGGAAAAATATAAAGAGATTAAACGGAATTTATATGAGGGAGCAGATGGGATAGTAGTGCTTTTTGACACGAGTAAAGAAGAAAATGTTGATGAAATTATTTCTAGAATCCGAGATTTGCGTAAAACTTCTCCTGATTCATCTATTTTACTCATAGGTAATAATATGAAAGAGCGTATGAATCAAATTATTAGTGGTTATACAAGAGAATTGATTCAGGAGGGGAAAATTCAGAAAAAATTAGATTTCAATATAGATTTTTTTGATACAACGGAAAAAGATGAATTAATCTCAAAGGAATTTCTTGATTTTCTCACCAGAAAATTACTTTCAAGATCAGATTATTAAGAGTGAAGTAAAAATGAGTCCAACTTTTCAATATAAGGTCATTGTTGCGGGGGATGGAGGCGTTGGAAAAACAACGTTGATTTTAAAATATACTGAGAAACGGTTTCGAGAGAGTTACATTCCAACAATTGGGGTGCAGTGGACAATTAAGGAATTAGAATATCAGGGAAGTTCTATTAAGATGGTGTTATGGGATATTGCAGGCCAGGAAGAGTTCAAATCTATGCGCACTAATTTTTATGATGGAAGTAATGCTGCTATAATTGTGTTTGACGTGACAGATCTAATTTCCTTTGATCACGTGGAAAATTGGCTTAGGGAAGTTCAACAGTATTGTGGGAAAATTCCGTTTATATTATTAGGGAATAAGATCGATTTGACAGAAGAACGGAAAGTTCCTCTAGAAATGCTTAAATCAATAGCTCTGAGATTAGATATCCCATATTTTGAAACCTCAGCTAAAACAGGTGAGAGTGTAATTGATATGTTTAATGCAGTATTAGAAAGGATTCGGCAATATGAACCTGTGATTGAAGATACATTCGTGAAACCACTTGAGGTAGATCAAAAATTAAATATAAATTTGAACGATGAACTGATACTTTTAGAGGAATTAATTAAAAATAATGAAAAAATTAGGGTTATAAATAACGAATTGAAGATTATTACGAATGAATTATTTAGACAGAATCCGTATCATGAAAAATTAGAAGAAATGAGTAAATGGCGACTAGAAAAATTAAATCTCTACCCAGAGGATTCGAGTCTCTCTTCTTTAGATAAGTCTGATTTTCTAAAAAAAATTGGAAGTTGGAAAATAGTTTTGAATTCATAGGTTTTACTTATGAAATACAATGGAAAAATTAATTAATTATTATAACAGGTTTGCCTGGAATTGCTTGGACGGCTTTTTCTTCGGAGGTTTCTTCTTCTTTCAAAATTTCGATGGTAGCAGAGAATTTATTTGCTAGATTAGCTTCGATAGCTTTATAAAAGTCCAATTCGTCAGTTTGAATTAATTTGATGGGTGGTAAAATATTAGGATTCTTGAGTATTTTATTTAGAAGGATGTTTACTTGTTTTCCGTATTGGCGAAGGTCTGTTTGCATAATTTTTTTCATCAATTCTTTTCGTTCAGTCCCTTTCTTAAATTCATCAGAAATTAATTTAAATAAGGAATATTTCCAATTTTTAGCGACAATCAACTGAATCTTCCGAATTTTTTCTATTTTTATAACCTTTAGAATATTTTTAACATCCGAAATGAGATCTTGGAGAAGATTCCATTTATATTCTAAATTAGGAGTAATATTTTGCTTATCAAAGGTTGGCCACTTCTCTAAGCTGATAAAATTCTTATGTCCGTAGATCTCCCAAATTTCTTCACAAAAATGTGGCATAAACGGCGATAAAAGCAGTGTGGTTTTTGTAATACACTCCTTAAAAATCTCCTGTTTTACGGGGCGATTTTTATAATTACGTAACTTTTCGATAAACTGATATAAACCGTAAGCTGCATCCCGGAGTTGGAGAGCTTCAATACTCTTAGTAACGTCGCGAATTGTTTTGTGAAGATGAAACTTAATAAATTGATCATCAATAGTTTCCTTGGTTCGGAAATCAGTTGGTTCTTCTAATAATAGATTATATGTTTTATTAGTAAAATTCCATGTAAATTCAACGCCTTTATCAGACCATTCCATTTCTTTTGCAGGATTGGCCCAAAAAAGGATGAAAAAACGGGAAGTATCCGCACCGTATTTATCTACTAGAACGTTTGGATCTACCACATTTCCTAGACTTTTTGACATTTTTGCACTTTTCATTTCATAAGGAGTTTTACAGCTTACGCATTTATTGGCTTTATATTCCCCATGATGAAGAAATTTACGACAAGTTGGACAGTATGGATGTTCTTTATTAACCATACCTTGAGTTAACAGTTTTAAAAAGGGTTCATCATGTTTATATAATCCTAAATCGCGTAAAATCTTTGTAAAAAAGCGAGCATATAATAAATGCATAATTGCGTGTTCAATTCCGCCAATGTATTGATTTACTGGCATGAAGTAATCGATAATTTCTGTATCAAAAATTGCGTTAGTATTGTTAGGGTCACAGAATCGAAAGAAATACCAAGATGAATCCACGAACGTATCCATTGTATCTGTTTCTCGCCGAGCATCGCCCTTACATTTGGGACATTTACAATTCACAAATTCTTTTGATGTTTCTAAGGGATTACCAGATCCTGTGAATTGAATATCTTTGGGCAATTTTACTGGTAATTCCTTATAAGGGACAGGAACAACTCCACATTTCTCACAATAGATTATAGGAATCGGTGTACCCCAATATCTCTGCCGAGAAATGAGCCAATCTCTCAATTTATAATTGATAGTCTCTTTTCCTTTTCCCACATTTTCTAATTTTTTAGAAATTTCTTTGATCGCCATTCGATTCTCTAATTGATTGAATTCTTCAGAGTTGATTAGGGAGCCATCCCCCTCATAAGCTCGGATCATCTTTTCCACATTTAACTCATAATCGAATGGTTGGATAACAACTACTATAGGAATATCAAATTTCTTAGCAAATTCGAAATCTCGTTGATCATGAGCTGGAACTGCCATGATAGCACCAGCCCCATATTCAAAGACAACAAAATTTCCCACATACACTGGAATTTTTTTATCATTAACAGGATTTATTGCATATTTTCCAATAAACATACCTTTCTTTTCAACGGTAATTGATATCCGTTGAAATTTCTCCTGTTGTAACACTTCCTCATAGAATTTTTTGAAAGGCTTCTCATACTTAGTACCATTTACCCATTTTTCAACAAGTGGATGTTCCGGAGCAAAGACCATGAAGGTACAACCGTAGAGGGTATCAGCTCGGGTCGTGAAGATCCGAATTTTTTCGTGAGTATCCGCTATCTCAAATTCTATATCAGTTCCTTCACTTCTTCCAATCCAATTTCTCTGCATGACCTTAACGCGCTCGGGCCAATCGATTTCATCTAATTTGTATAAGAGTTCATCTGCATAATTCCGTATCTTAAATAACCACTGTTCAAGGAATTTTTGAGTAACAATGGATGAACACCGCCAACACTTTCCATTGATTACCTGTTCATTTGCTAAGACCGTATTACACGAAGGGCACCAATTAACATACGAATTATCCCGATATGCCAAGTCTTTTTCAAAAATTTTTAGGAAGATCCATTGATTCCATTTATAATAATTCTCATCATGACTATAGACTTCACGTCTCCAGTCGTAACTTAATCCAATCCGTTTTTGCTGACTTTTTATTTGTGTTATGTTGTCATCAGTCCATTTCTCCGGATCAATGCTATGTTGAATTGCAGCATTCTCAGCAGGTAAGCCAAAACTGTCATATCCCATTGGATATAGTACATTAAACCCTCGCATTCGTTTGTACCGGGCAAAACAATCCCCAATTGAATAATTTCGGAGATGCCCCATATGTAAAGTAGCCGAGGGATAAGGATACATTTCCAAACAATAGTACTTTTCCTTTTTTGGATCTAATTCAACTTCGAAGACTTTTTTTTCTGCCCATTTTTTTTGCCATTTTTTTTCAATCTTTTCAGGTTCGTATGGAGGCAGTTTTGTATCTTTTGAACTCATATTTAGGCTCCGTTAGATTGTTTTTTAATAATACAACTCAACAAATAAAAATTGATTCTCTTAATATGTGGAGTTAATTTTAATTTAAAAGAATGAGTGATTTTTCGTATGTGTATGGGGATCGCTGTAGAAGAAGGAATAAACTTCGTCTTTTTATCCATGACAGAGAACGCGATCCAACCATAATCACCTTGTTGGTAAGGTTAGATTTCATCCATTATAAATTTTCTCTTTCATAAGACTCACAAGAAATAAGAACCAAATCATGTCCAATTCAAGGAAGGGAATTTCTAATAGGGTAAATCCCGTATTTTTTAGTAGAGGTTATCAGTGTCTCATAATTTTTGTGAGTAATTTGAGGATTAATTGAATGACTATCAGCTAAAATAAATCCGCCTCCAGGTGCGCAATGCTGAATTAATTTACGCACGTATAATTCGATGTCCTTAGGGGTTCCTTTGGAAAGTAAATCTATCGTATCGACGTTACCCATTAGAGTAATCTTTTTTCCATATTTTCTTTTAATCTCAAAGATATCCATCGAAGCTGAAGGTTCTAGTGGGTTTAGACCATCTATCTTCGTTTCTATAACCTTATCGAGTAATTTGTTAATATTTCCACAGGAGTGGAACATGGCTTTGACGCTATTTTTATGACAATAACTGACAAAATCCTTCATTTTAGGAAAAATGAATTGGATGAAATGTCGCGGACTTATTAGAGGACCTGTTTTATAGCCAAGATCATCAGAAAAGAAAAATAATTCAATGGAGAAGTTAGTCACCAAATAGTCAATGACCCCTTTCAAGAATTCTTCGATCGTTTTTAACATATCTTTGATAAAATCCGGTCTTTTAAAAAGTAATTTCGTGAAATTCTGGAATCCAAAGGGCTGCCACGCGTTTTCGAAGAACGATTGGG
>JABXJU010000018.1 GCA_013375405.1 Candidatus Helarchaeota archaeon | reverse complement strand
TCAGAGATTTCATCCACTTCAACTAAGGTATAGAGGTGAATATTCTGATGATTTGCGATTGAACACATTTTAGGAGTTAAAACACACGCGCTACACTCATCATATGGAAATATTTTATAAATTTGAGCATATTTTCCCCCAATTGTTTGTTTAGCATCTAATAGATGAACCTTATACCCAGCTTCTGCTAAATCTAGAGCACAATCCATGCCACCGATTCCGGCACCAATGATACATATTTCATTAGATGCTATTTTTTCTTCAATCAACCTTGTCTCTCACACCTTTTCTTTCGTTCTTAAACTTTTGATTTCCTCCGTAAAATCCTTGATTACCTTCGCGAATTTATTTCCCTCACTTGCAGAAATCCACTCTAATCGCAAGCGACGAGAGTTAATTCCGGCTACATCTAAGAGATCCTTCGCTAGTTTAACCCTTCTTTCAGTTTTATAATTTCCAGAAATATAATGGCAATCACCAATATGGCAACCAGTCACTAAGACCCCATCCGCACCGTACAATAAAGCATTTAAGATGTGATGAATTGCCACTCGCCCACTGCACATTACACGAATGGGTCTAATGTTGGGTGGATATTGAATTCGACTTATACCTGCATTATCTGCTCCAGCATAACTGCACCAATTGCAAAGGAATACGATTATTTTCGGGTCGTACGGATCCTTGGTTTCCAATCCCGTCTTAATCATAGCATTTATCTGAATATCTTCAAAATTATTAAGACTTATTGCATTTACAGGACAACCAGCTACACATACCCCGCAACCTTTGCAAATCGAAGGATTAATTTCTGATTTGAATATATTCTCTTCAACTTCAACAAGTTTTGCTGCCCCATATGGACAATTTAACTCACAGATTTCACAACCAACACACGTTTCAGGATCCACCTGCGCAACTAACGCGTCACTTTCAACAATCCCATTCAATAATGGAATAAGGGCTCGGGCGGATGCCCCGTTTGCTTGTGATATTGTCTCAGCTATCGATTTAGGGCTATGACAAGTTCCACATACAAAGATCCCATCTGTTGCAAAATCTAATGGTCTATGTTTCACATGGGCTTCTAAAAAAAATCCACTTTCTGAAAGTGGGACTTTTAATAATTTCGAGATTGAATCAATATCTTTCGGCGGAATGAGTGGTGTCGCAAGTACTAACCAGTCTGCCTCAATTATAATATCTTTTTTATTAAATACATTATTTACATTAATTTTCATTTTTTCATTTACTTTTTGTACTGCTGGTTTCCTTTCTCTTTTATATTTAATGAATTGAATACCCATCTCCCTAGCTTTCCGATATAACTTTTCATCATCTCCAGTAATACAAATATCTCGAAAAAGGATATTAATTTCAGTATTTGGAAATTCCCGTTTCGTCAAAATAGCATTATTTATAGCATTTAAGCAACAAATTGCTGAACAATAAGTATGATCTTCCTTTTCACGAGCACCAGCACATAGAATCATCACGATGCAGTCTCGTTCTTTTATTTGTTTTTCTTTCAGAATTTGTTCATACTCAAGTAAAGTCTTAACTTGAGGGTATTCTCTATATCTATATAGTCCAATGGGATTAAATTCTTCAGCGCCCATCGCTATTACAATGACACCAACGTTCAAGCTTCTTTCTTTTCTCCCCACATCTACAGTTACTTGAAAATTCCCAATAGATCCTACAACATCTATTACTTGAGCCGAATTTAATACTTCAATGTGTGATTCTAAATTGATTTGATTGATTAACGGCGCAATTATATCCTCAGATAATTTGCTGTTTTGTGTTAAAATATAGAGATTTTTAAGTAACCCCCCCAATTTATTCTCTTTTTCCACTAAATAGACATGAAACTCTTTCCTAGCAATATTTAAAGCTGCTGTCATTCCCCCAATGCCCCCGCCAATTATTAATGCAGCTGGTATTACTTCTGTACGAATATTTTCTTGTGGTTCAAGATGTATTGCTCGATGAATTGCCATCCTAATAATGTCTTTTGCCTTCTCGGTTGCTTGTTCAGGCTCGTTCATATGTACCCATGATACCTGCTCTCGGATATTCGCCATTTCGAATAGATATTGATTTAAACCCGCCTCAGAACAAGTTGTTCTAAACAAAGGTTCATGAGTACGGGGAGTACAGGAGGCAACTACAACTCTATTTAAATTATGTTCCTTAATCGCTTCCTTTATGATGACTTGAGAATCCTCCGAGCATGTATAAAGTGTATCCTCTACGATTAATACATTAGGAAGCTTTCGCACATAGTCAACTACCTCAGGAACATTCACAAATCCGCCTATATTTGTTCCACAATGACAGACAAAGACTCCAATTCTGGGTACCGGTTGTAGATCTTCTCTCTGTGTTGGATTATATTCTAATTCTTTTTGTTCAATTTGTTGTTTTTTTTGGAGTATAGCTTTTACAGCACCACCACTTGCATCTGCCACTGATTCCGGGATATCCTTAGGCCCACTACAGGAACCAACAAGATAAATTCCTGGAACATTGGTTTCTAATCCCTGAAATTCATCGTAAGATTTGAAAAAACCATTATTATCTAAATTTAAACCTAGCTTCTCAGCCAAGTCGTTAGTTTTTTCGTTAGGAATTATAGCAGGGCAGAGTATAACAAGATCTACTATCTTTTCTTCATATTGCTCTGAATCTAG
This sequence comes from Candidatus Helarchaeota archaeon, assembly GCA_013375405.1. The sequence continues at coordinate 30,299 of JABXJU010000018.1, read as the reverse complement.
ATTTTCAAAAGATACTAGTAAATCCTTAGTTAGAGGATCTTCTTCTATTGAATGAGGGATTGCTTTAACATATTTGATTCCATATTCTTCTTTCGCTCGTTCTGTATATTCAAAAAAACCTTTTCCATATGTACGCAAATCATTATATAAAACTGAAATATCAATAGCAGAATTGTGTTCTTTAGTTATAATAGCTTCTTTTGTTGCATACATGCAGCAAATACGCGAACAATAAGGTTGAAATTTTTCAGATCTTGATCCCACACATTGAATAAATAGGACTGAATGTGGCTCCCTTCCATCTGCAAGTCGAATTATTCGGCCTCCAGTCGGTCCTGAAGCGCACATGACACGTTCAAATTCTAATGATGTCAGTACATTTGCATAGCGCCCATAACCAAATTGGGTGATAACTGATGGGTCAAATAGCTGATACCCAGTAGATACTAATATTGAATATGCCATAAATTCAATAGCTTCTCCTTCAGAAGGTGCATCTAAATTGATTGCTTTCGCTTGGCACATGTTTTCACATGTTCGACATTCAATACAAGTTGCCCAATCAATTGTTGCAACATTGGGCACGGCTTGTGGAAATGGAATATAAATAGCATTACGCATTCGGAGGTTCATATCATACTCATTAGGAACCTCTATCGGACAATTATTTGAGCAGATTCCACACCCTGTGCATTTTTTTTCATCCACATACCGTTGCTTCCGTCTAATTCTGACTCGGAAATAGTCCTCAATTGGCTCCACTTTTTCTAATTCCGAATACGTATATAATGTTATGTTGGGATGCCTTGCACATTCTACCATTTTCGGAGCAAGAATACAAATAGAGCAATCATTAGTGGGAAATGTTTTATCTAGCTGTGCCATCCGCCCTCCTATACTCGGGTTTGCCTCAATTAAAATGACGTTCTCTCCCATATTCCCAAGATCTAACGCAGCTTGAATACCAGCTACGCCAGCTCCGATTATTAATACAAATTTCTTATCCATCTAGAGGTTCTCCAAACCCAAAATTCAAATTTGAACCCACATAACAAATTGTGGTTGTCATTCAAAAAGCTCACATTTCTTACGCTTTAATCATTAATTGGATTGTATTTTTTACGATTAATGAATGCTTTTTAAAATTATAAATTTTGTTTTTCTCTAGTTTCTTTTTACGTGTTGTGTGGTTATTGGAATAATTTTTAATTACTTATTTTGAATATATAGAATTGATGTCAAAAAAATCCTTATTACCTTGGTATCAGGTTCTGGCTAAAATATTTAGCACTATACACCTAATTACTCCAAAAAACCTAGTCAGAACTACAGCTGGAAGGAGCTGTGGAATCTACTCCTTCGTTGAATAGACGCTTTATTTCAGCCCGTGTCTGGTACTGCCCCCGATATCGCAGGGAAAAATATCGCCAATCCCCTCTCAGCTCTCTTTTCCTCGGTCATGATGCTTGAATATATCCAAGAATTCACACATGCGAATGCTTTAAAAACCACCTCACTTCAGTACCTCCAAGCCGGGCAAGGGTTTACACCGAATTTGGGGGGTAATAGAACCACTGACGGCGTTTTCAAAGAAATTATGCGTTATCTTTGAACTATCTAATGAGATCCAAAATTATTAAAAACATATTATTTATTTAGATATATAAAAATCCTAATTAAGCTCAAATAAAGGTAAAAAAATGATTCCCTTTGATAATATCTTAACCTTAACTTTAACAATTCAATCGATAATTTGGTTTATTTTAGCGGGTTATTTGATTTTTTTAGCCCTTACAAATAAATTAACTCATATTGATGAATTTAGACAGAAATTTGTCATGGGTATTTTTTCATTAGTAATTTGTGTAACATTTTTCATATTGATTCAAGTTTTTAGAATATTTCCTGAGGAATTTTATAATGTAGGATTTGGGATTATATTTTTAGGTCAATTAATTTTTTTAATTCTGGTCATAATTGCAATTTCAAAGTTAGTTGAATATATTACTTCAATAATTGATTTTGAAAATGAAACTTACAAGAAAAAAGCTATCTTAATCTCATTAATTTTATCAATTATCCCCTCAATTCTAAGAGTTATTATCCAAGAAATTGATCAATCAACCATAATTACTTACTTTGCATTTCCAATAATTCTCTTTTTTTATCTTACCTTTTCTAGCTTTTTTGTGCATCAAGAATTAAAAACCCTTAAGTTAAATACACTTCTCTATATCGGAATTGGATTTTTAAGTATGGCCTGTGCTGTTACTTTTTCAATTTATTTCAATATAGTAACCGATGTAACATTTTGGGTAATTTTCTTCTTTGGACTTATTTTCCTAAATTTATTTTTGATTCTTGGCTATCTCGATTTTAAAAATCGAATCTCAGCTCTAAAAAAATAGAGATACTGAATTATAAAATTAGATGACTGTTTGAAGAACTTCATGCATTCGTAAACCATACTATAAATATAATACAACCAATTATACTAATAATACAAATTAATCCCAAAGGTAAACGTACATAAGTATCGAAAAACCATTCAAGTTAGGGATTTCTTATGCCCCTCTTAACTAAAAAATTTCTCTCTGACTATTCACCAGCAATCAACATTACCATCCCTCACAAGAAATTTTTTAATTTACCGGTAAAAATAATTCAATTTGGAGAAGGACGATTTATCCGGGCCTTTCTAAATTATTTTATTGAGGTCGCAAATCAAAAGAAATTATTTAATGGGAGATCCATTGTCATTCAACCCCGAAAAGCCGACAAAGCTTCTATAATAAATGCTCAAGATGGCCTCTTTACTCTCTGTTCCCGAGGTCTCAAAGATGGGGTCCAGAAGGAAGAATTTATGATTATTTCCTCTATTAAAAAAGCTATTGCTGCTAAAACCCAATGGCCTGATACTATTAAACTTGCTGAAATTCCCTCAGTGGAAATTATCTCCTCAAACACAACCGAAGCTGGATTGGTTTACGATCTTCAAGATTCCATTGACAAAACTCCACCTGATTCCTTCCCTGGCAAACTTACTGCTTTGTTACACCACCGCTACCAATATTTCGATGGAGATCCTGATAAAGGCTTTATGATTCTTCCTTTGGAATTGATTGAAAATAACGGGAATGTTCTGAAAAATTTGGTTATAAAATTAGCTAAATATTGGAATTTAGAGGAAAAATTCATTCGATGGCTTGAGATGGCGAATTTTTTCTATAAAAGCATTGTTGATAGAATTGTTACAGGATATCCCAAGAAAGAAGAAATTGACCAATTCAACCAAAAACTAGGATATGAGGATAAATTATTTAATATTGCGGAATTATATCATTCTTGGATTATTGAAGGAGATAAAAAACTTCAAACGACTATACCCTTTGACCGAGCAGGGCTAAATGTTCAATTTGTTTCTAACATTAAAAACTATTTCTTACGGAAAGTTCGTATTTTGAATGGGGCTCATACCTCTATGGTTCCCATTGCCTACTTATCTGGGAAAAACCTGGTGAAGGAATCAATTGAGGATTCCCTAATAAACATTTATATTCAAAATATTCTCGAGTATGAGGTCATTCCATTTGTTGATCTCCCTCAAACTGGGTTGAAGGCATATAAAAATACAATTATAGAACGATTTAGAAATCCTTTCCTCCAACATAAATTGTTAAGCATCTCCCTTTATTCTAGCTCGAAGATGAGGTTGCGAATTCTGCCTTCTATAATTGGATATTATGAAAAATTTAAAACTCCACCCCCTCTCCTACCCTTTGCATTTGCTGCTTTCTTGGTTTTCATGCGAATCAGAGAAAAATCGGATGCGGGCTGGTTTGGTCTTCGAGCATCGGAAAAATATGAATATAATGATAATTCAGAATCGCTCAAGATTTTTTATAAGGCTTGGAAATCAATCGATCCCACAAAAACGAGTGATATAACTAATTTAGTTTCATCAATATGTAAAAATACATCTCTCTGGGAAAGAGATTTAACTCAATTACCTGATTTCGTATCAATTGTGGCAAATTACATAAATCAAATTTTAAAAAATGGGCTACAATCTGCTCTTAAACAACTTTTAGGCAAGTATGATTTGATTGGATGATTATCATGGAAACACCAACTAGAAAAGAAATGGATCACCTTTATTTTGGTGATCCCAAAGAAAATCCATTTGAGAAACGGCTAAAAGAAGTTTACACTAAATATTACTACTTTACTGAACCAATTGTCATTTCAACAGGTAAAGATGAAGTTTGTAATCTTTGTCTTCTGAAAGGGACCTCTACATTACATCGAAATGCAAAGCAATTTAACCTCAAGCAATTTGATCTAGTATTTTTACCCGAAAATGAGCGTATAACCATTAAACCATTAGTATCTAATAGATTAGAAAACAAAATTTGTATTGCCATAAGTCCTATCTTAGGAGATGTTGGTAGAAAATTAGGAGCGAAATTTGAAATCCAACATTTCTCCCTGGATAAGTTCATTCCTCGTGGAGAACTTGGAGACACTCAAAAAATGGCAACATATCGGGAGGTATGGACAGCCTTTAAGAATGGTTATTTTATGTCAGGATTTACAAACATTCCTCAAGCCTCATTAGTGCAAGGTGTGGTGACAAGCGTTAATTTGGAAAAGGATGGGAAACACTTTAAAATCTTCTCACATGTTCATCCGGACTATCCAGAGGTCTATATCTATTGCATTGATGATACCACGAAATCCGTTGCTGTCACTCAGTTCCTAATCAATGCCAAAGGACAATCAGTATGCAGGGATTTAACTGATGGTGAAGGTATCTTTTTTGATGGTTCGTTGGGACACATCAATTTTACTAAGCCCACTTATAAAAAAGTCAAATATTGTCTCTATATGTGGATTATACCTACCTTTGGTAAAGCCCAAGATGTTATCCCTATTACTCTAAGCCCATGACTATACAGAATCTTAATAATTAAATCATCATAACCTTTGATTATTAAGAATAAAATTGAGCATTATTTCTTTTTCTCCCAAAAATCTGGACAAATTAACCTGACGCCTGATTTTAATGGTAAAGAGATCCATGATCCTCCAAAATTTCATGTTGGCATTGCTGGAAATCCAAACTGTGTTCCCTTGGAAGCTGAAATCTTGAAGCTTGGGAGAAAAATTGAATCTGGCGCTGAATTCGTTCAAACTCAAGTAATTTACGATGTAGAACTTACTAAAACATTTCTAAAAGAAATGGAACGATATAAGTTTCCTATTTTGATCGGAATTTTTCCAATAGAATCGTACGGTGTAGCAGCATAATTTGATAAATATATTCCAGGTGTCTTGGGCCCTAAACAGTTATTGACCGAGTTGAAAGCCATCAAGACTTCAAATCTTGAAAAACCTGCGAAAAAACGAAAATATGCGGAAATTAACTTCGAATATTTTGTTCTCTTTATCAAAGAACTAATGAAGACCACTAAAACCGTGGGAGTTCACGTAATGGCCATCGGTTGGGAGCCAATTGTCGTTGAACTTATAAATAAATTCCGTGGCTGACTAATTTTTTTTATTTTTTTCTTGATTTTCGGCAAGTTACTAACTTTTTAATAGTTCTAGACAATATTTATTTGATTATAGTAGTTCTTCCGCCTTCTCTTCAAAATATTCCGCCTTTTCTTCATCATTAATCTTTCTATATAGCTCGGAGACTTCTCTATATTGTTTTGAAGCAGAAATATAGTCTTCTTCACGAATTGCTTTTCTAGCACTTCTCATAATTTCTCCAATTTCTGCTTTAATATTTTCCGCTTCTGCTCGGCTAAGCTTTTCTTTTGGTTTTCTTGTCATTTCCTTTTGTTCTTTAGCTACTTTCTTGGCTTTCTTCTTTAACTCTGACTTTTTCTCGAGAATTTCCTCTCCTCTAGTTAAGTAAACTTTAGCTATCTCATCTTTCTTTAATTTTGAAGCCAATTTTGCAGCATCATGGTATGCTATCGCCGCTGCTTCAAATAGATTGTTTTTAAGCGAAACTTGAGCTTTTTTAACTAATCCCTGCATTTCTTTATTCATTAATTCTTTTTCTTCTTCGGATATATCTTCTATCTTACTTGGTAATATTTCAATTCTTGGCTTTGGTTTAATTTCTGTCACCTTGATTCGTGCTTTAATATCTGCTCGCGTCTCGGCAATTTTATCATCTTTCTCTTTTGAAATTTTCTTGATGATTTGTTTTACACGGGCAGCGGGGATAACTGTAGCTTCCTTTTTTCTAGTACGATAAACTAAATACGTCGCAAGTACTGTCGTAACGACGATTGCTATGATGATGATTATTTCATAAGGAAACGGTTCTTCCCCATCTTCCTGACGCGGTCGAACAATAATAGTAACAGAATTGTTTTCCAAGCCGAAGGTAAATTCGCTCGTAAAGTTACCATCAGCATCATATAACCTAATTGTAATATTCCACGTTCCAGTTGATTCTAATGATGTATAGTTCGCTTCTTCAAAAGTTATTAGAAATGTATCGGATTGATTCTGAAGGACTTCAGTAATATTAATACTTTTTCCATTCTCATCCTCAATAAACACTGAAATATTTGCTAATTTTTCCACATCGAAGACGGTCCCGCTAATGGAGAGGGGTTCCCCAATATACAGTTCCCCACCTATAGGTTCTATATTGACGGTCTGAATGACGGGGATATTATTAAGAATAGTTAGCGTCAATACTTCGCTTGAATTTGTGCGTGTATTCGCTTCATCCACTACACTCACGTAGAACGTCCAATTTCCAATGGGATCAGTGATTTGGGGTGTAAAATTATACCCCCATAGTTTTGACACATTGCTGTACGTCATAACCTCCTCATATCTTACGATCCCGGTGGGATCTTTTAATGCGGAGAATAATGATAGGGTTGCTGTTCGGTTGAAGACATCAAAATCTGTTGCATTTCCAAAAAATTGAACTGTATTATTTCTCAAGATAGATGTAATATCCGTTAAATTGAAATCTCTCATTGTTAAATTGAAGGGTTGGTCAGGTGGATGATTCATTACTGTTATATTAAAATTTGGATAAAGACGCACCGTAAGATTGTCTTTATCAGTCACTTTAATGGAAATATTCCATATCCCACTTTTATTAAATTCAGTAAATTTATAGGATCCCGTCCAATTATTATCTGACTCTGGATCATTCATCGAAATATTAATCCATTGACCAGGATCCTTGTAAAAACAGCTCGTTACATTTTGTACGTGCGTCTGATTCCCATCCACATCAAAGATGGATGCGAAAACCTCCAGTGTCTCATTTATCCGATATACTTGGTGTTCTGGGCCTGTTCCATTTGTGATTACAAAATCAGTCCCGTTTGCTTCGGGAACCCAATTAGTCAAATGAAAATATTCATAAACTGTACTTGGACTTAAAATGCCGTCATTACTATCATTAATCCAAATCAAAATTTGATATTGCCCAGTTGTGTTAAAGACACCAAATTGATATTCATAGGACCAGTTACTGCCTATATCCCAAGGATCTCCATCAAATTGGTTTTCCATTTGGAAATTCAAAGTAGAATTATCATTGATGTTTTTCAATATCAAAGTTACATTAAATTCAGTATTTTCAGGTATTGTATCATCTTGGTCAATGTCCCCAATACGAAAACTCACATAGAGCGATTCATTCAATCTTCCCATTGTATCGTTATCAGGATGCGTAATATCATTATAACTTCCTGACTTATTTATTCGAGTTATAAATGTAACAACATATGGTGGATTAGTCAGAAGATGAATAGGCACACTTAATTGGATTTCATTATCTACATCATAAATTCGCCAATTAACTATTTTCACTCCCAACGGTTCCCAATCTCCTTCACTTGTATTATAGAAGTTTATCTGTTCCAAGAAGAGGTCATAAGAAGGATCATAAGCTGCAAAATTATTGATCTGCACTTCAGTTCCATTAATGTTGAAGATCGTAATGACTTCCGTCATTAAATTTGAATCCAAATCAGTGATGTTTACAGCAATTGGTGCATCATATTTCCGCACAGTAATATTACTAAATTCATGAATTAATGGGCGATAACTGGTTGGAAGAGGGAGTTCATAAGTTGTATTTATGAACATCAACTCGGGGTCTCCATATAAGATAAATTGTTGCAGATCTTCTGTAAAATTCGAGAATGAATCTGTCCCAACGATATCTCCTTCCCAATTCTGTGAATAAATATGGCTCGTATGATTAAAAGCTTTAATCATTGCATCTCCAATATTCTTATGCAGTAATATTTCATTTATTAAATTGTAAGAGAAATATTCCGAATATCCTAACTCATTTTGTTTTAAATTGGCTAAAATAGTAGTTGCACCATGCTCCATCAAGTATTTAGGAATTAAAGAATATCCTAAATATCCAGTTTGTAAGAGAACGAAAGTAGAATGTAATTGTGATAAGGAAGCGTTGAATTCAGACATGGATTGCCATTTTCCGAGAGTTTCATTCGCTGTAACTAAATGATCCCCATCTGCATCAGGATTTTGAGGGCTTGCTCCGAAATCATCATAATCGCCAAATGCCCTCCAATAATTAATTTCTGTAAATAAAGTATCCAATCCATTTTGATACTCACTTTCATTGAGAGTACTATTTCCTGAATAATACCAAAATTTACAATTATCAGTTAATTGCGAGTAAATCTCTTGATACCCTGTCAGATTTTCAACTTGATACCCATACTGAGTAAAGTTTAATGGAATAAGTGAAGAAAAATTATATCGTTTTCCTTGAAAAGTAAAATTATGCCAGTAAGTAATACTAGATGAAAGCATGAGGGGATTATTCTGAATATGATCATAAGTTACGTTGAATTGTATAAAATCGATGCTAGCATTGACAGGAGGACCAGTAGTTGTTACATTGATAAAAATTTCAATTCTCGAATTATTTGGTGAAATTAGGCTAGTCAAATTCAAAGAATTTATTAAAATCCTATCAAATTGGTCCGTAGTTGCATTTAAAACAGTATTATTAATTGGTACATAACTTTCTTCAGTCCAGTTCCAAATTCCCCATCCTGCAACTTGAATTGAATCATTGGAATATCCAATTTTTCCTTCCAGCAAAATTTCAATTTGCGAAATATTATCATAAAGGATCTGAGACTCGCTTAAATTCACATAATATGCCATGAAAATCTGGCCATTCGAGTTATTATAATATGTGTGATATATTTCATCATTATATTGACACGCTGTATAATCTCCCGAAAAATTAGTAGCATCTAGTTGCATTCCAGTGATAGTTGAATTACCTCCGCAGGATACCGCCTTAATTTGAGATTCAAATCCATAAGACAAATTCGAATAACTTAGAGCAGGATATAATATGTTTCTACAAATAAACGTTGGCACGTCTCTTGCATCTAGTGTTGCAAAACGTCCCACTAATGCCTTACCATAAATTGCTCTATCAAAGAATGGATTCAATTCTGTGATGGGTGAGACAATAAGGACTGTTTCATTACCCCCTTTATCTAAATTTATAGAATCCAGCCAATCATAAAAAATATCTGCCAGCCCCTTCATATCCTGAAATCTTGGAATGCTCTGATTCAATAATGCCGAATCACCAGGATTTTGAAACCCGATCCAGCTATCAATCGCAAAATTCTTTAACGCACCTGCATGGATATTATAACTTTCATTTAGGGTAAACAGGAGAGGTGCTCCATGGAACGCCGCTAGGAGGCTTGCAGGGGCAAAATATCCCTCATTTACAGAAGAAAGTACCAGATCAGGTTGATTAGTAATGCTATAAATAAAATCATATAATTCTGTTCTTGATGTCAAATTAGTACTCTGCGTCAAGTTGACATCCAACGCAGAAATGTTATTAAATACATCTTCGGACATTAGCTTGAACGGATCCACGAATATGGTTTTGTTTGGGGCTAAGATAGATAGGGCTTGTTTAGTGGTTTCTGGAACAGTTGCATTGGTCACATACAACAATGGCTTATTTAATAATGAGGCAATAATCGCCCCATTTGCCGCCGATTCAATACATTGACGACGGTATGATGAAAATTCAGTGATATTCACAGTTAAATTATATGGGATAGCGTTATTTCCATTCGGGTGAGTTAATAATATGGTCCAAGTCCCCTTTGCCGGGTATAAAATTGAAGACGATTTATTCACATTTCCAGTCTCGTATAAATTTCCCCATCTGGAAGATGCCCCTACAAGTTGATAGGAGGGATCTAATACCCAGAAATTGAGATCATCAGTTGAATTTGTCCAATTTAAAGAAATATCAAGACGGCTCTCCGAATTATTAATCGTGATTTGGTATGTTTGATAGGTAAGAATAGTGAAATTCAAATTATAGGGGATCGGTGTGAGTATGGGCGTGATATTATAAACTCTTAGACCCCAATCAGACATGTTTGCTGGATATGAAACGTTTGGAAAAAATACCCAATTAGTCCTCGAAATTTTATTCGTATCATATATCCATGAAGTTGGTTGCGAAAAATTTCCAATTAAATCCATTGCTAAATCATCGGTATTATTTATTTTTACAAAAATACCACCTGAATCTCCTGTAACGTTAATATCCCACCAGAAATCTTCTAAGTGAGTTGTACTAAGTTCTCCACTTCTTGTTTCTAATCCATTTATGTTAAGCGTGTCGGAAAAATTCAAATAGGTTGTTCGCGGAGTTGGAAAAGTTTCATTTATTGCAGCAATTACCACAGTATCGGGTTTATACCAAAAGTATGTGGCGATCTGCGCCGCTAAATCATAAGTATCGTTACCTACTATATTGACAGGCTGACGAATAATAGCTGGAATTTCTGTATTGCGTAACATTTCTGGATTGAGTAGATCTTCAACACTATTTTTTGTCTCTGCAGAGACATTACCAATATATACAATATTTTTGATTCCATCCCAAGAATCAAATTTTTTGCAATAATCTTTCCAGTCATTTAGGAAATATTCTTGAGCAAAATTCAAATCATCATATAAAATCGGTGAGACCTTTAAGACTCTATTCTCATTATATAATCCCATTGGAATAGCGGCTAAATACGCAAAATCCTTATCATATCTTATATCATTTTGTCCGATAAAAGTAACAATACGTAATGGTGCAAAATGTGGTTTGAAATTTGCGTAAAATTCCAGAACGTTATCTGTATTACTATTAATAATAAAATTAGTATCACCCTTTTCTGGAATTTCTTTTGAAATGAAGTGATTTTTCGAGTGTAGCGGTAATACCATTAACATTACAAAAAACACGTTAATAAATAAAATAAACATAAAACTAATAGTAAATACTTTTTGTTTTTTCATCTCAAACAACCAGATTTATCTTAATATCAGAGTTAAAAGAAAAAAAAAGAAAAAAAATGTTTTGGTTTAAATGTAGACAATATCGATGTCTTTTGTATTTGTTTCCATTTTATCCGTCGGACGTACTTCGTAGGTTCCTTCTGCGGTCTCCCAGACTGCGTTAAAGGCAAAGTTAATTTGGGCAGCGGGATTCACTATGAATTCAGGTGAGACCTCGAATGTTAGAATGTATTCTAGGACATATTGCTGTGAGTATGGTTCTAAATCAACAAGACCGACACGAATACTCTTCCATCCAGCAAGGCTCGTATTCATTACTTTTTTACTTGGATATGCGCCCATTTTCCTCAATGCATCAGCGTTACTTGTACGAATATTGAATCGATAATCGGTGGTATAATCAAGTGCCTCATAGCCTAGCATTGAAGAAACATTCATGTGGAGATAATAATTCCGCAAGGTTTGGTCTGCATCAATAGTCACAGTTATATTCACTTTCGCTTCGAGATCTATTACTTCTATAGTGGTATTCAGCGTTGGTAGATCATCTAAAGGTTTCATTGGAGATCCATAACCACCAGTTTCGTTGTCTTTCCATAGAATATCGCCATACTCGCCGTCTTCCCTAACTAGGCTATCCCATGCTTCCAGATATACAGAGACTTTCTGCGCAAAGATACTCTCATTATCTATGTTTGCATCAGATTTCAACGGCCCCATCGTATAATATGAGACCGAGACATTCGGACGAACTAATGTATCAATTCCTCCTAATGGATCATACATATCAATCGAAACTCTAAAATCACTAACAAATCCCCCTGGAATCTCGATTGGGGCTCCTAACGATTCAACTCCCCAATCTGATACGAATGGATAATACCGGAAGGAGATCCACGCTGTCGTATTTGTAACTGTAGCATCGTTTATATACCCAATCCCATCACCAGCTCCGGCGCCAGGTTCCTTAACTCGTGCTGCAAACTGTACTATATCATAGTTTTCAAATAGGGTGAGGTTTCGGGATGTGAGATAGAGATCTTCTCCACCTGTTTTGCCTAGGTTGTTACTTAAATCGGAAAATTCATCAATGGTACCAGATTTAGTATCTGCATCAATTGTATCATCATAAACTGTGGTCCATGCGCCACTTGAAGCGTCATGGACTCTTACCAGGATTCGATCGACTTTAGCAACACTGGTTTCTTCCGCCCGAATATCCCAATTAATCTCGTTAAGGAACGCTGCAGGACCGAGGGAGGCCGTATAGTTAAACCACGCATATTGTGCATTCTTGTCTTGTAAGGGATTATCTTCTCCATCCATGACCAGCCCTGCTACACTGAAATCTCTAACGAAGGTGTGGGTCCTATTATCCGCAGGCATTCCATAACTTAGATCATCAGCTACGAATGTCTGCCACCACCACTGATTCCCGTCGGGATAATTGGTCACGTTCAGGTCAAGAATAACTGAGCTGATAGTCTTTTCCGTGAAATTATTGGCATCTATATCGATTTCACTGTACAGGAAGCTATTCCCGCCGCCGTTAAAGGCTTCAGCACTAAGTTGGGGTGAAAATTGGCATGTCAAAGTCTTTTCCCCTGCTGGTACAGCTGGTGTCCATTGAAATCCACCCGGTACAACTACAGGAGTCGAAGAACTAGTATCATTACCTAAAGCTCTAGCAAGGGTAAAATTATAGAGGGTTATCATTTCACCCGTTAGATTGACAGAACTGACTATTAACTGGTAGATTGAATCATCATTCCAGTTGTTCGTGTTAAGGTGGAAGCCGGAAATAACTTCTGAAATAGTTGGGTAGGTTGCCCTTTTCCCCGTAGGAGTAATATCTTCATCAATTATATATTTTGTAGCAGTCGTATAGGTCGATATAGGCCATTGTTGAGTGGTTTCCGAGTAACTTGCATTGATTAGAACTTCAGCTGGTGGAGCTTCATATCCGGTAATATTGAAAACATGTACTTGGTCATCTTGGATATTTCCTCTTCTGACATAAACTACTTTCTGAGTACCCATGTACTTCGCATCAATTTCGACTCGCGCGAAGATTTCCAAGTAGCTATCATCATCTATGTTAATGCTATCAACTGGAAGTGTATTTACACTTTGCACTATAATCTGCTCTCCATTCTCAATCCAACTCGCTTTGTATGCTGGTGTATTGCCCGCAAGCGTACGTTGTCGTGGGATTCCGGTTACATTCCACCAGTAAAAGGTGTTTAGTGGATAATTGAAGGGTTGTTCTACATGTATGTAAATGAAGGGATCCACCCATCCAAAGGAGTCTTTCTCGATGACACTCGAATAATTTACACGACCTTGGGAATCTGATCGTTTAAGGATAGGTCTGACGTAGGTTCTGTTATTTATCCAACCGGAGATCCCCATTCCATTTTCATAAGAAGACTGGGTTCGGTTGAAATAATAGAGCCCTGTCGTTTCGTTATACCAGATTTCACCGATCGTCACATAAGTATCGGTAACATCATTTGTTCCTGGTGAGCCGATTGTGGTGTTGAATAAGTGGAACTCAATATCGAAAGGACCGTTGAAAGTCGAGAGTTCAATATATGGAAATCCTCCTGCAGGGAAAGAAATCGGTAGATTATTAAGCATATCGGTTCCGGATGATTCTCCACCCCCAGCGCCATCTTCAGCTCCACCCAATAGATCCGCGAGATTGAATTGTATTTCAAGGTCTAAGGGTATATCTTCTATCAATTGTCCAAAGAGGTAGAGGTCTATAGACGATTGGTGGATAGTCATCGTGAAGTTAAGATTATTCATTTTACTAATATCTTCAAAGACAATGTCTATAAGCCCACTTTGATCCAAGAATGTCCCTAACGCTAGTTGGCTACCATCACCACCAGTACCGCCCGTGATCTCAGACACTCTAGGCATAAGATAGTTTAATACTCCACGAATCGCTTTGATGGGATAGATATCCAGAATTGTAGTCATATCCTTTAGTATATTAAGTGTAATTCTCGTAGCATTTTCCCGACTTCCATTAGCGACGACTTTTATCATATATTCTTCGATGGAATTCATCATTCCTACTATCGAATCTATCGAGAACATGTCCATTATGTCGCTACCGCCATCACCTTCTATTTCAGCTGCAAGTATTTCAGTAATCTGTCCGAGATTCTTAATTATGAAATCAATAGTAAATCCATGGTCAGCCAACCAATCTAATGCCCCCTCAAGATTAGGAACAGTATATGGCTCAATATAAGGAACTGATTGGCTTCCATTATATCTAAGGCCCGCACCATCCCAAAGCCACTGGAGCAAGCCAAAAATACATAGGGGTTGATTCTCATCGATTCCGAATTGGGAATAGACATCGTTATGCATGATCTGATGATAATAATCATCTCCTAGTGATAATAAATCTTCTGGAGTGGTAGTACCAGTCCCGAATAACGCTGAGATATCGATCATATCTAGAAGGTCATTTAATTGCGGATACATCGCATAGCTAAGCAAGTCGTAAAACATCGATATATTTAAGAATTCAATAGTTTTTCCTAAGGTATCATCATATCTTTGATCCCAATGGCCAAATCGGTAGTCTGTTTGGATTAATGTCTCATTAAAACATAACCAGATATTTGGAAAGGGTGTTAAATCGGTGCTGTCGAAAGGTGGTAGTGGGAAATTATCTGGATATGTTGCACCATCTGGTGTCCTCGCATTACCTACCTGACCTGGTGTTGATCCTTGGGGTACATAATAGAGTGAGGGAATATGGGTATCATCCCATGCCGCATCACTCACATTTTTCAGGAGCGGCCCACTAACGGGATCATTCCAATCATATGGGTCATAATACAGCCATGTATCATTTTCTCTCACTGTTGTATTGACATAGGCATAGGGTGTATCAAACCAGTAGTGTTGTAATCCATCTGGAACCCCATCCGGTTCTTCACTCCATAGTCCGCTCCCTGGCGGTCCAGCCGGGGTTAAAAGATCGAGCAGTCGTGGATTTCTTCCGTCGGGGGTCCCGGGACCCAGATCGGGGTTGATCTGATTGTAGATAGGGATGAGAAAACGATACCACGGATATTCATCAGGAATCTCGTCATTATCACCTATAGGAGTAGAGTCCCAAATCAATGACTGTTCATCAGCAGACATATTGATGTACCCTGAATCAAGATACCAATCTGACGCTTTCATGAACTCTGGATCGACAAGATATTTCCAGTAATGGAGAATATCCAAATCTGCGTTCAGGAAGGATTCGAGTAGGACTAGGAGGTCTAACTCTGGAAATTCAAAAGTCTCGTTATCACCTGTACCACCACGGGCTAGCGCATCAAGTAACTCTTGAACCAATAAAGGTAAATCACCACCAAAGAAATGTCCGCCTAACCCCATTAATGGGATACCTTGCTCCTCGAAAAGACCTGCCAATTGCGAGGGGTTACCTTCCAATCGAAACCGCATAAACAGCTGCACTGGCATAAAGAGATCAATGTTAATTGTAATGATCCAGATTGGAAATGACATATCGAAATCAAATTCGGGAACATCAATATCTAATTCGACAGGCACTGTACTTACCAATTTTGAAAGGAAGCTTTTGTTGTAATCTCCACCTCCAGCAGGAATATAATCTGGAGGTTCTCCGTAGCCACTTCCTCCCATGAAAGAAGGCGGAAAGCCCCCGGGGTCCCACCCTAATGGGCACCAGCCCCAATTATCACACGCATCCATATCACGGTAGGGGCCAGTGTTGTAAGAGCTATCGTAGCCTGGGATATATGCATAAGGATTACCGTAACTCTGGTTCTCATACAGACATAGTTGAGTTAGTTCAAAATCTATAATATCATATAAACCTTGTATATGCCCCGTTGCTAGCAACTTCTCCATATCCATAATAGGTCCTAATAACGACCCGAGATTTAAAGTAATTCCCATAACCGTTATTGCCAAATCCAATTCTCCAGACCAAGTGCTCCAGATACCTATCTCCCTCAGGAGAGCATCCCACTCTGTTGGCGGGACAAAGCCCCCCATTAATGGCAAAATGCTACCTAAGGCATTTAATGGATCGTCACCACCACTTAGATCAATTAGTTTAAGTATGTCTATGATTTCCCAGAGATCTCTTGCGGTGAAACCAGACATGAGTAAGCCAAGAGTCAGGTTGGACATTAATCGTAGATTGTCATATTTTGGATAGTCAGGGGTATAATTTCCGAACCCAACTTGATATATAGGTAGGGTTTGGCCAAATATTTCATCAATATGAGCTTTTGTCGGTACCAATTCAATACATTCAGGTGCGGTGAGCCATGCAAAGGGATTCAACGCTGGATGGTCAAAGGCTGCCTCACCTCCCCCAACTAACATTTCTGAAACTAGGGGCATGATAATGTCGAGAAGATCTTCTATCGCCAAGGCTTCTTCACCAAATTCAAGCTCGGCTCCTGATGGAAAGAGGGATGCCACTAAAGGTACAAGCACTTCACGGCTGAAGAGTTTGCTTCGGCTCAAATAATCTAGCAACGGAGTGAGGTCTCCTATTGCTGCATTCATGAATTGGAACGGATCAGCCTGCTCTATAAACCGTTTGACTACTTGATCCATTAAATTGTCTATAAATTCAGGACTTACTCCGCCAAGCAGGTCACCCATGAGATTGCTTCCCCCTTCACTCATGGAATGAAAGGCGACATCTAGCATCTCAAAGGGTTTGATTCCAAACCCTTTCACCGGATCACTAAGATTGACCTGAAGATATTTGATGAGTTTTGGCATGATTCGATCGAAATCGATCCCCATTGCATCCAATGCTCCTGGAAGATACCGGAGAATAGTCGAGGCCATTTCCTCAGAAACTATGGCTCCGCCACCATCTCCTGTTCCGAAGGTTAAATTCAAAAGTGCCCCAAGGAGATTGGATAAATCAAGCAATGCTAACTTATTGGTGATATACATCACTTGAATAGATCCAGATTCTAGGAAAGAATCGTTCCATTGACTCGTATCAATGTTGATCAATCCATTTGATGTAAAACTTTTTGTTGTATGATTCACATCCCACCATGAATGAGGATTAATCCATGAACCATCTGTTTCATTTCTAGTCCCATTAAAGATCATCACGATGTCTTCGACTCCATCATGTTCAACTCGCAGCGTATTTGCATCAATAATTTCTGCCGTTTCAAAGTATGAGGCATTAAAATCATTTTCATAGTATTGACTCTCATTTACCCAATGAGTACCATTCCAATATGGATTGAACCACAAGCCGACTGTGAAAATATTCGAAATATTCGCATCTAGTAAATAATCGAAAATATCATTTTTTGTGCCATTTTTATAAAGAAGGTCTAACATCTGGCGGATACTCAGGAGGTCTTCAAGGATCGACTTTTGGTTATCATGGTCTATAGAGTTATTGAGGTACTCTATGAATAAGGGATCGATTCCCATATCTTTTGTGATGTTCTCTAGACCGTTCCCAAAATCTGGTACGATCTCATCTAGATCTAACATAAATTCATCCTCATTCAGTTGAAAATTCGATTTATCTTCATCCGCATTAGGAAGTCGGCCATTAGCTGCAAGGAACCATTCAAGGTCTCCATGATTTTCGTTACTTGATAGTCCATCCTCGAACATGTATGCCATGCCATCCCCTTGATCTGTACTACCAATGGTCGCCATCAATTTTGCCATGCTCTCCTTTAACGTTTCACTATCTAATGAAGAAATATTCATGATGAGATTATTATGGCGCCACTCATCTTTTTCAGATTCTGATCGATTGTCCCAATTAGCGGGTAACTCCCCGTAAAAGAGTTGAAGTGGCCCACCGCCTACTCCAATATAGGGTATTGCAGACCCGTTTGCATCGTAAGTAACCTCAGAGGGCATATAAATACCATAAGGCAAGAACATATCGTGGTTAGTTGTGAAATTCAGTTGAAGAAGGGACTCAAACGTATCGAAAGCGAGTCCATTGATTACCATCTCTTCGAGACCAACATAGTCCATGAGCACACTGAAAATATCACCGCCTCCTTCGCCGACCTCTTCACCGCCCATTACTTGGCCTAATAAGCTAGAAATGTTGATTTCTAAAGGTATATCTAAGCAGATTGAAAGCGGCATATTATTCAGCATAAGATCGAGAGATCCGAAAATCCCAAGGGGCAAAATATCCCCCGCTGCCTGTGTAAGAAGTGCGCCTATGCCATCTCCTACACCAAAATCGGAATTATTTCGAAGATCTCCAGTGAGTCGAAGTGTTCCACCCATTTTTAGTTGTCCTACCTCAAGCTCGCTCTCTGTTAGTCTTTGATCACTTGTGAATCCCATCAACGCAAATATTTTATTGGCCCATGCTGAATTTTTCAGCGAAGTACTATTTGGGAGATAAAGAAATATCTGGTTTGTTATCAGGTCTTCATCAACCGGCTCATTATTTATTTCTGGATACCAAGTTCTGGTGATATTAGCATCGTCTGGATTATGAATACTCTGTAAAAATGTAATATTCAAATCTTGGATTCCTAATTGATCTTTAAGATCCATATAGGCAAACGCGGATAACGCTCCATTTTGATAGAGTTCTTCGGTCCAATTTTTAATCCCAGTTTCATTGATGATACCAGAATAATCCCGTACAAAGTTTCCATCTGTATCATTATAATTTTGAATATCAAAGATGTTTAATGGTACATCAAACAGAAGTTCAAATAAATTGGGCGTTTCTATCCCACCACCATTCCCGCTTTCGCCACCTAATCCACTCAATAATTGCGTAAAATTGAGAAATCCTGAAAGGTCAATTCCAAGGGGTAAATCCAAAGGAAAGCTCAATATCGGTCCAATCGAAGCTGACCCTGAGAGATGCATGAGCGCCTCCCCGGTATAGGGGTCTTCTGTACTCATGGTTCTCAACATTGTGCCAATCATTTGTCCAAGAGCGTTTGATTTTCCCCGGCCTGTTCCATTATTCCAGGGTTGATCATTATAAAGATAAATCTTTAATACTAAGTACTCTTTTTCTCCCGGATTAACCCGTGTGCCATCACTCGTAATCCCTAAAACTCGCGTCCAGCGTCGTGAATCATATACTGGTTCCCGATGGGGATTAGGGTCATTTATTGCCGCCCTCGTCCAATTACCCAAAACAGCTTCCTTCTCTCGCTCATACGGAAGTCCTGCTTTCCAATATATCGTTATATCCAAACCAGGTATAAGTATATCAAACATGGGGTCAGTATTACTCACCGTTAATGTAATTTGTAACACTGTCTGCGTCTCATCACTCTCCCCTGTCAGACATCGTATACCATCCTCATCCAATACTGAAAGTAATGCATCAAGCTTGAGAACTAATTCACCATCTGGACCAATATCATAGAACTGTTCTAAGAACGTTAACATGTTCATCAGTGGTGCAACGGAGGTTTCCATAAGAATCGGAATTGATGCGGAGCTAGCAAAGAGCACAATTATTAAAGCAGCTCGAATTCTTCCTATTGCCATGGTCTCTCCCTCCGTTGTGTTAATTCTACATTATTAATATTGTCAATTAAGTTTATTGTCTCAAAAAAGAAGTCAATTGAACTTAGTTTTATCAATTTTTTTTCGCTCCTTGTCAAGGATTCTCCCATACTCTTCTAAAAGAAGTCGTTTTAATATGAGAGCTGTATTAATACAAGGTCATTATCCTTTTCTCGCTAATTTAAGCGTTTTTGCCGCGTTCCACTCTTTTTTTTCTATTCTAGATCTTTCCCCATATTCCGAAATGTCAGAATATTTTGACAGAATTTCTTTTTGAAAGGAAAGGACAAGGATGAAGAATTATAGAACTTCTTAATTGATTAAAACGAAATTTTTGCTAATTTTCCAGTTTTAAAATAAAAAAAAGAAAAAAAATTAAAAATTCTATACTTTTCATAACTTTTTGTTAGCAGTTTCTTTAGCTTTTAAATCGTTAATTAGTTCTTTAAATCGTTCTTTACCAATCAGACTTTCGATGAAGTCTTCTCTATCTACTCGTTCTAGTTCTTCTATTTGTTGTAACAGAATAGGCATCTCTTCTGGTCGAACACCGGCTTTCTCGAGTTCTTGCGAGATAATATCCATGGGAATTTCTGGTATTTTCTCAAGGACCTCTTCTGGTCGTTTAACTGGAATTTTCTCAATAGGCGGTGGAAGTTTCTTTTCCGGGGGAGGTTTTAATGCGATTCCGACAACTTTCAACAATTCTGTTGCTTCAAGGAATATGAGATGATCCCGAGATTTCATGACACCTGCAGCGATCTTCTTATCTTTCGAAATTTTGTTGATTGTTTCCTCAATTTTCCGGGATACAAAGGGTGTTGTTAGAAACTTGTAGCTCTTATAGGAATAGTAAGCGCCTACCACAGCTCCTACAACGCCCATGAGAATCCAGAAATAAACAGTTAGTGGTCCAAAGAGACCTTCTGATTCGACGTATAAATATATCCGGTATTCATCGCTCAATTCTGCAATAGGCCATTTAATAGATTCAATGTAAATCCAATAAGGGGTAGCATTTATTTCTGCACTAAGCCGATATTCCCCCCCTGGAATCCAGTTAAACAAATTTGGCCACGTATCAAATATCACTTGATAATGTCCTGGTGCATATTCCTCCATCTGTGTTCCTTGATACTCGGTCGGCTCGATGTCCCAACTGATAGTACAACCAGAAATATTCTCTCCGGAAATTAAATCCTGAACTACAAATTGGATCGGATGATTTTCCCAATTACTCTGGCTATACGTCATTGAAGTAGGAGTGAGAGGTATTATGGCAATGGGTCGATGCCCTATAAAAAATCGTACATCCCAAAAAGATCCAGGATATCCGTAGTCATCATTGGATTCATAATTAGATTTTTGGGGTGTTATTCGGAGTTCAAAGAGTTTTCCAATATCTGATTGATTTATATTCAGATCACTTAAATCAATAGTTAAACTGAAAATACCATTAGCTGAGATATTAGACCAACCCGTGAGTATATCGGCCCCTGAGAGCCTTACCTTCCATGTAATATTTGCATCATATATGGGTCCTCCATTGCGGATTGTATTATCCAAGAGAGAGACATTGATCCTAATGGTCTCGTTAGGGATCGTTCGATATATACTTGTTATTGGAGTATATAATCTGCTTTGATTGATTGCCATAATATCATCAATGTCCCCATAATCGATAATTGAATTCGACAAGAAGACTCCTGCGATCTGTTCTGGTATCAGCCATGTATCTCTCTTCAGTAAATTTATTTCTGCATTTATATTTTGGACAGATCGGTTCATTTTAATGCCTTGAATATAGATTTTAATTGAACCGTGTCCCATTCCAATTGCAGGATCACTTGTATTGAGGATCGCCGAGTACCGACCTGGCATGCTAGTTTCATTAATCCATCCTTCTGTGATATATTCTAAGGTTCCCGTCTTTTCTATATAATAACGCAAAGATAGTCCTGATTCACTGATGTTCTCCACCATATCTCTTGCATCGATTGTAAAATTCAGTATATCGCCCCAATAGTAATCTGAACTCATCTGACTCAATCCATAGTAATTCTCATCAAGGAACGTAAAACTAAAGTCGTATTCTAACGCAACGGTTAATTCAATTTTATTTGGTTCGATGGTGATACTGAAATCGTCGTACGCTCTTTGATAATCATCCATATTTGCCACGACATGGATTATAATGACTTGGTCAGCGAGTGGGGTATCATAGGTTCCCATTCCAAGCCGTATTTCTGTCCAATTGAAATCTCGGTAGTAATAACCCCAAGTGCTCGAATTTGTTATATTATCGCCTAGATTTCCATCTGGCAGTTGAGTGGTTGAGTTGACATAAGTCCATGATACTGCAGTACCGCGAGTACTACCGAATTTCGAAGTTGGTGCCCCAGGATAATTGACTACCCAAGAAACAACTGAACAAGATTTTTGTGTTAATAGCGTTGAATTAAACCCAACCTCAGGAGATTCGTTATAATAGCGAATATAAAGCCGAGTTATTTCTTGTGAACTATTTTTCCATGCGTGCGTTGCTGCTTGTGGTATTAAATCAATTTGAGTTGCATGTCCTGCTGCTGGTAAAACCTCAACTTGGAGACAAGCTTGATGGTCGTCAAAATCTCCAGGAATTCCATTCGCCCCATTATCGCCATTCAATGTCATGTATTGGGGCTCTGCTAACCAACCCCATTCGTTTTCTTCAATAGATGTCGTTATATTGATATAATACATTTTAGATCCCATTTCTGATTCAAATGCATCGGTTGGAATTCCCACCATGGCAAAATATGTGTTATGCGACCCAAATAACTGCACAAGAGTCCCGTTCCACTGATGATCCGCGTCATTCTTTTGAGTTATATCTCCTCCGCACCACGCAGTCAGGTTATCTTCAATAATGAACCATTGTATTGTCACTCGGTCGTTCCACGTATCCGGAGTGCCATCCCCCCCCAAGGGATAGAAATCTGTGACTGGTGTTCCAAAAGTCCGATCATTTATCATGTCAGAACCAGAAACAACAGGAGTAGAGGTAATTTTTGTATTCCCAGGGTCATGCGCCCAGGTCTTGTCAAATAAGGAAACTTCTAAGTACAAGAGTTGTCCTTGCTCCTCGCTGGCATCAACATAAGCCCCTGCATATTCAGTGTCCACCATTAAATGAAACCACCCTGTTATTTGGAAAGATTCATAGGTACCGTTGAGGTACGTGTTCCTCCCAGCTAAATCAATGCTAATTGTTCGGTTCCCGGTCATACCCATCCATGCTGAACTATTGATCCATGTATGATTATTTTTCCCCGATGTATCGAGATCAATATAATATATATTACCATTCTGATTTAGAGGTTCTGTGGTGCTCCCCGTTTGCGTGGGATCGGTTCTCAATGGATAGAAGAATGTGATAGTCGTATTTTCAAGTGGTAGGGAGGGGGATATTACCTGATCCGTGACATTGACACTAATCCGGAGAGTTGCGCCCGAAATCACGTGATTCGAAGTTGAATTTGAGCCGATCTGCAGAAAATCAATAGTACTAACTGTAAGATTGTGGATGACTTGAATATAGTGCCCTGCAAATCCGACTTCATCATTATATAAATCTGTGTCCACCCATTTTACAAGCGCGATATAGCTATCATTTGCTATAAAAGTATTGGAGACATTCCAAAAGGGCATTTCGTAGTTCAAATTGGGTTCAGCTGTAGTATTGGGATATATTATTGGATCTACAGGTGTTATACCATCAGGTTCTGTATAATTCACAATAATTAAGGGAGTTGAACTTTTATTTTCTCCGGTTGTGAAGTTAATTCGGGATGCACTATCACCACCTGCGTAATAAGTATAATCTATCTCGTCTTTCTCATTTTTAACATTAAAGGCTGTAATTTTATTCGGTGAAGTACATGTAATAACCCAATTTCCCGTAGTATCTTCATCATTTTCGTAGATGCTGATATTCTTCATAGGCCCTCCTGTAAAGATCTCCCAATAATCAATATCTGCGTTGGTTGAATCTTTCACACTCACCACCTGCCAATCAGTTGATGTCCAATTTGGAATATACGGGATTGTGAGGTTGTAGTGCCACCCCGGCGCAATCGCTTGCACATTATGCGTTATTGTCCAGGTTACAGTATCAGTCCATCCATCTTCATCTGTCGGCAAATTGAAGTTTGGCGTAAACGTTGGAGTATGGGGAGCAGCGTAGAAGTTCACGTTAATCCCCTCCATCATAGTCGCCACCGAGGATGTCTTATTCAACCAGAATGTACTTGATGTGCCAATCATCTGCCAACTATCAGAATGTGAAATACTCCATCCACTCCGACCCCAAGAGTCCCAAAGAAGCTCTTGAGAATTTTCTACATCATGGAATTCGATGAGTTGATCGTCTTCGACATAGTTCGTGATATTCAATATCACATTATCAATCCATATAGACTGGGCTTGGTTGTCGGCAAACCAACCTGATACACTAAACCAGAGTGTAATATCGACTGTTATTGCGGATGGCCCGGGATCATACCCAAGATCCTCTTTGATGGCATTCCAATCCAGCGATTTTGTGACCCATGTGTCAGATGCAAACTCCGTCTGGAGTTGATAGGAATAAGTTGGTTGAGAGTTTATCGAGATATTCAAATATATATCATCATCAACGGCCTCATCACAGTAAAAGGATGAAGGAACATATGTATCAAACTGTAGGTTGCTGGGAGCTGTAGCATTCCTTGCATCGAAGCCTGTAATATTCTGTGTTATACCTGGGGCGGTGCTAGCTGCATGAGTGTCTGCAACATCTATAGATACTTCCAAAGCATCTATCCAGAGAAAGAGCCAATCAGCATCTTCATCATCGTCATCTTCACAATCACAATTTCCCCACAGATCACAGTTCTTCTCATCCCATCCGTCATCTACGTCCATTTCTATATCAAGTCTGAATCTTACATAATAAGTTCCGCTCCCTGCATTATCAAAGAGATCGCCTATATCCGAGAGATCTAGACTTGGATCACTGGCTACATCATAGGTTTGCCAACCTGAATAAGTGTCATCTGGATCATTGTTGCTAGTACACGACCACGTCGTTACTGTTTGCCACCCTAAATTAGCCCCGCCTGGGCCAAAGATATTAAACGAAAAAGTGAATGAATCCCTGTCTTGATCACTACCCGTATTACATTCGCGTCTCTCCCCCCAATCAAATTCTGTGGAATATGGATAATATTGGAATCTAAAGTTACTTGCACTTTGAAAAGCATACATATCGAACGAATAATCTGCTTCGAACCTCACATCATACGACTGATACGAGGCATCTGGATCACTTGAGTGCTCAGCATCACTAATCCCGAATTCCCAAACACCAATTCGATCGTCTCCGGGCGAATCACTATTATCGGCTGCCGCTATCCTGTTAGCTCCATTTGTCCCTGGACCGGTGGTAGCTTGATTACGCCCATTATTCGACCAATCAGCTCTATCTGTATTCGTATTGGTCCGTACAATCCAGTTCGAAGAGGTCCCTACATCTCCCGTATTGCTGAAGTTTGTTGAG
The DNA here is from genome assembly GCA_013375405.1 of Candidatus Helarchaeota archaeon. Next base: position 4,774 of record JABXJU010000018.1, on the reverse strand, counting down.
GTATACTGTGGAGAGTCCATAGAAGTAGAAGTACTATAGTCAAATTTAAAATCAGCAGCGTCCCCCTGCCCACTACCTGGGTAGTCCTGATTAGTGGCGATGCTTATTAATCCTCCAGTATCGTGTTGGGACCAATCAGATAAAGCGCTACCGAAGTCTCCATTAAGGATCCAATCCTTTATCTCATAGATATTATCGATAGTAATTTCCAAATAAGAACCACTCCAAATTGCTGTACCAGGAAGATCAATTGTGAAGTCGTAATTTGCATATTGAGTTCCTAAAGAAAAGTCTCTCCAGAGAGTTTCCAGACCATCTCTTGGTGTTCCAGATCCCGTATAGTTTATGAAGGGAAATGTGATATCTTTAGTTTCTATTATCGTATCAGTAGGCGGATTAATAGGAGAGATTTTTGTAGTATTATTCGAATTGGAAAGATTCGAGTTTAAAGTAATAAAAACTGGTATGAAGCTTATTACTAAAATTATAATAAGGAGAGCAGCGAAAAGTGCTGTTCGCCTTCTATTATAAATGTCATTCATTTTTATCCCAGTAAAGTTTTTTAGAATAGTTAAAATGGATTATTCTCCATATCTATCATTTTTTCCTTTGCAAGTAATATAAATGTCTTTTGGATTATTTTTGTTTTTTTCTATTTTCAGCCGAAATCCGAAATGAGAATCGTTTCTCTACTTAGAAATAAGTAAATATTTATTCTCTATACAAAATGGTAAATTTTTTTTTTTTTACCAAAATGAAAATCCAAAATTCTAAGTCATTAAATTCCCCTCTTTAAAAGTTAATATATCAAAAAAATCCCTCATATCGCATAAATGAGTAAAATAACACAATGAAATATAATAAAAAAACATGAGTAACATTTTTTTTCAGTTTAAAGACGATAATTGTTAAAATTGCGGACCCAACGATGATAATAATATCAATAATCTGATGAATTAAAACAATTGGCAATAGAAAGGTAATTAAAAGCAGAATATATGATATAATTAAACCCCATTCTACTCCAAAAGTTGTGAAAATAGTCCTTATATTTTCAGCTTTATCTCCCTCATAATCTTTATAATCCTTTATGACCGTTCCCATTGAGAGTCCTAAAAAGATGAGCAACCCGATTATGAAGATTTCGCCAGAAAATATAGTGGTTAATGATAAATAACCAAAGAAAAAGGCAATAGTAGAGGTCGCTCCTATAAATATTGATGCTATTATATATTGGCGAATGCGCAAAGGAGGGATTGAATATAAAATTCCTAATCCTATGTAAATTGCTATTATTAAAGCAGAAATCCATCCAATAATTATTGAAATTCCAAAAATAATAGAAAGAATCACAATTAAAATTATAATATATGTCCTACGGGTTATTTTATCCCTTACTAAGAGGCGATCAGCATGAGCAATTTTATCAATTTCAACATCAAACACATCATTAATACGAAAATCAAATTGCCATGCCAAAAAAATCGCAATTAAACATAAAATCCATGTAACTACTTGAAAATTTCTTGAAAAATAACAACCCAAACTTGCCATCAACATATAGTGTAGAGATTTAAAAGGTCGGATATCTCGAATTATATTTTTAATAGATTGTTTTAGCGATTTACCCATCTCTCAAATAAAGCTTTTTTATAACAATTTCAATATTTCATTGAAGAAGAATATCTAATTCAATAGACTATACTTTAATTTAAATTATAATTCCTGAAATTTCTTTTTTACGATTCTCTCTAAATTTGCTAGAATCAGTTGAATTTATTTAAATAATTGAGAGCTAGGTTATTTATTCGATAATTGTTAATAATTTTTAATCAAAATAAATGAATCACTAAATTTTTATATGATTTCATTTTAGAATACGCCATGATTGACTTATCAACGAAATTTAAAAGTTTTTTAACTATTAGCCGGGCAAAGATCCAAATAGCAACACTCGCCCATCCAACATTAGGATTATTTCTGGCATGTTCTACTATCACAGACCTTGATTTATTTGCTTTAGTGTATTTTGTCTTGTATATGCTTCAAATAACATTTGCCTGCAATATCAATTGTTATTTTGATTATGAAATTGACCAAAAGTATAAAACGAGTTTGGCTCAGGCAGTTGAGAATTTAGGAAAAAGAACCGTTCGATTCATTCTCCTAATCGAAGGAATAGTGATAGGCGCCTTAATCGGGGTGCTAATCATTTATGGATTTATAATAGTTGGTGTAATAGCCTCTCTTGGGTTCATTTTTGCCATTATATATTCTGCTACACCTCTTAGAGTTAAAAAAAGAGGTCTATTAAGCGCAATCCCTGTAATTTTTGGGTTATATCTCTTTCCTGTTTTAGGTGGCTGGCTTATAATAGCAAATACATTTACAATTTTTATTATTATTTTCATGGTTGGTTATGCTCTTATTAATGAGGGAATTACATTAGTGAATACAGCGGAAGATTATGATGAAGATCTTTCGGAAAATGTCAAAACATGGGCTCATTATTTTGGAATTAAGACAACCCTACGCTTAGCTTTCTTTTTTACCCTTATCGGCGGGATATCCTGTATAATAGGATTATTTCTTAAACTTATTCAATCCTATATTCTGACCTGGAGCTTTTTCGTTGCGTGTGGATTCTTGATTTTAACTATCTTAACTGTATCCATCACTTTAAAAGATATATATAAAGTCGGTCTAGAGCCTGATCTCAAACAATCCGCCAAAAAACACGCAAAAAAATTGCCAAAATGGTTTATTATTACCCGATATCCAATGTTATTTACCGCAATTTTCTTAATGTTATAAAAAATAACTTTTTTTCTCAAAATATGTTTAATTCTTTCTATCCCCGTCATTAAAGAGATGAAAAGAAAAAATTTTCATCAAGAATAGTTTATACATTGGAGATCCCTCTTATAATTATCGTATCGCGCAATACATCCCCCATCACATTGCCCATATAGACCACAATTTTGGCAGTCTGCTACATTCTTTAGAGCATTAAATAATTCTTCATTCTTTCTTTTATGGATTGTTTGAATATCTTCATGCTCTAATATATTGTATAATTTAACATTCCGAACTGTACAGCAAATATTTACATCCCCTCCAACTTCTATATTCATCATTAGACCTCTGGCATGCGGACAGGGAACTTCTAATAGCGTTACCTCCATTGGTACTTCCCCTTCATAATTAAAAACCGGATCATATGAGATTATCTCTTTAACTTCATTTTCCAATGCATCCTTGGTCAATTGATTTAATATCTTTGAGTAATTTTTCACATAAATTTCATCCATATTCTGTCCTTTGCCCTTTGGGACCATATCCCAAACTCGAAATCGATCAATGTTGTTTTTTTTAGAAAAAATCATCAAATCTGTTAGTTCATTAACATTATATGTAGAAATTACAGTAAGTAAGACGGTAGTAATGTCATTAGTAAATGCATTTTGAAACGCTTCTAGTGTTTTTTCATGAGAACCTGGTTTTCCTCGAATAAAATCGTGTAATTGGGGATCTCTAGATTCTAAATTCATCTGAATTTGGGTCAAACCACAATTTTTTAATTTTTTTGCTAGTTCTTTTGTAAAATAATACCCATTTGAATTGATATGAACGATTAAACCTTTTCGGTATGCATACTCAACAAAGCGGTCAATTTTCTTGTGTAATAGCGGTTCCCCTCCGCTCAGAGTAACTTGAATAAAATCATTAAGCACTAACTTGTCAATTATCCGTTTGAAAGTTTCATAAACCATTATCTTATTCTTTTTCTCGGGAGCATCAGAGTAACACCAAATACAATCAAAATCACAATTATCTACAATATCAATTTCTGCCCATCTAACCTTTGGCTCTTCAAAAAATTTCTCGATTTTTATAGTAGAATTAGATTTTTTCCATGAGTATGTTACAATACACATCTGAAATTACCTAAAAAATTAACAATTAAGTTGATATAAATACATTTTTCAAATTCAGAGTAAAAATCTGAATTGATTTTTTCTTATGTTAGATCAATTCTATAATATAGAATTTCTTTTATCAGGACCAAAGGATGGTATCAGGAAGTATCCATGCGATTATGATTTCACATGCAATGAATATTATTAACGCCATGATCAAAATTCCCAATTTCAATTTAAACTTAGATTTTAATTCATCACTTTTTTGAAAGATTCCTTGAGAAGATTTATTTTCCCTTCTTGCTAATGAGAGCATATTCGTTTGAAAAATGCCTAAGCGTTCCGCTTTTTTCCTTTTTTCTTCATGCAAAATTTCTAAAGCTAAGAAAAGAAACAAGGGAAGAAAATATATGTTGAAAACTATGAAAAGAACTACAGGAGTCATTGCTACAGGTAAAGGGGAGCCGACGTATTGTTCTAACAAAACAATGATTAATGTAGGGGTGATCGCAGTAAGAACTATGAGAAAGTAAATTAAAAATGCACTTAATAAGGTCCTAGTGGCAATAAATAAAATCTTTAATTTGGATTTATAATGGGACGCAAATCCTATCCTTTTTATTACTACATAGAGACTAAATAAAACTATTAATGAAATGATCATAACGGAATGACCAATACCAACGGCATAATTTAAATTTGGATGCAAAAATAAGGATTTGAACGCTATGAAAAAATCTTTCCACTTTATATAACTATATGGTAATGCAGTAGGCATAAAAAAATAATCTACAGTTGCGGGTATCTGCGTCATTATAATAACTCCAAAAGTGGATAACTTGAATACGCGATAA
>JABXJU010000165.1 GCA_013375405.1 Candidatus Helarchaeota archaeon | reverse complement strand
CATCCCGTTCATACTTTTCATACTATGACTTTTAGATTCCAAAATATCACGGTGAAAAAATATATTTAATATATATCAAAATTAAAGGCGTCTGGCAATTCTTTAAAGGAGTTTATCAGTCTAAATTCCTGACTTAATAAATTTTTTATAAATAATCGGTTTCGAACGTATTTCAATTTTTAATCGTTTAGAATTACCCAGCCCTTTCATATGTATTTTCCCAAGTTGGATGTTTTTTAATGGGAATTAAGGATTGAAGAACCGTTAATAATTCATTTGGAGAGTCTATACGTTCAAAATAAAATTTTTCCTTCGATATGATTGGGAGAAGTTCTCTCTTAAAGAATTTTTCTAATTTTTCTAAAAATTTTATTTTGGGATACCGAGATTCCTTATTAAAACTATTTTTATTGTTTTTTTGGTCAGCATTAAAGACTTTTATTTTGGGATGTCGATGCTCCTTAAAGAGTTCTTCAACGGTTTTTTGAAAAAAATGGAAAGTATCCTTTAATCTTTTAGATTTAACGATATATATCGTTTTGATTTTTTTTATAGCCAGTGATTTTGTTCGCCACCTTCCTAAAAAATCCCGTTTTTTACTTATTAATTTATTAGGAGTCACCCGATATTGTGGATGCCACCTATAATACAATAAAAAACTAAGCGAAAGTATAAAAATTAGATAAATCAAGAGGTATAGAATAAACTCTTCGAGAGGGATAGAAAGACTAAAAGAGAGCACTAAATGAGCTGATAAACCTATTATAAAATAAATAATAATTACAAATTTTTTATAGTTTGAAGAAATCGTCCCTTCCCATAAAATAGCATGGTTCTCTTCCAGTTTTAACATTCCCTCTTTGATTATTTAAATATCAATCAGATGCTATTATTAAAAACTTTCCAAATATCTTCATTTTTAACCTACTTCTAGATGAATTAATTTTATATAACTTTTTATAGTATCCTTTTCTGAAGCTAATTATCTCACGTGCGAGGGTGGTAAACGATAGGTGGTTCCTTAGATTTCTTCCTGATTCTTTTTATGAGCGGGGCTTTGGCCATTCCCCTCCTTATTTATTATCACCTTATACCCCGTATAGTTCAAAAGCAATTTGCATTTTGTTCGACCTGTGAATCGGCGAAATTTGACATGGTCTGGGAAAAAATTATGCCCCTAACATGCAAAAAATGTAACATTCCAATGGAATTAATAACGATACCTGACGAATTACAGATTTACCGCATTAAAACTATGAAAAAAGTGATCTTAACGCTCATCCCAGTAACTTTGATTGTTTTTATTATCTATTTCAACGTATGGATCGCAATCGCTGTAATGATCCCCTACTTTATTATCGTTTTAGTCCAAGGATACAAATGGGAGACCGAATCCAGACGCAGAATTATAGATTGGGCGATCATCAATTTCCAAAAAGCGAAAGTCGAAATCGAAGAGCTTCACGAGGCTAAACGCCTTGTAGAGCAAAGAACTGAACCTAAATCCTATATTATAAATTTTTTAATTGGCTGGTACGGTTTCTTGGGGGTCTATTTTATCTATATATTTACCTATCTATTTTTTTCTATGAATTTGTGGGGCCTCTCAGAGAATGTTCTACTCGGCTTTACAATCGGAATGGTGGTCGCCACGATCCTTGTTTCGGGCGCAGGCCCATACCTCGCCAAACGAAATCTCGCCATCTTGAAACCATTAGTATTAATTCGAGCCATCTTTTATGTGTTCTTATTAATCTTCGGAAGCCTTTATCTAATTTCCATCGTATTGTTTGGATCGACGGGCTCAGCCATCGAAATCCTACTTGCATTCAATTTTCTTATTGTAAGTTTCACCTCTTACTTTGAATACTACTTTCTCTGGGAGAAATTTGTGGAATATAAATCCGTTCCCGAGGAAATTATAGCCAAATTTCAAAAATATTATCTCACGATCAGCCTCTCCCAGTCGCTCCTTGCCCTCTTTTTCCTCAGTCAATTAACTCAATTTTCATCCACAGAATTTTCCGTGGCCTGGCTCTATCTAGTAGTACTCTTAATGTTCGGCGACACGTTTTATCTCACTTCCAGTGAAAATTTATCCAAATATTGGAAATCCTTACCGCCAGACCCTTATTCCTCCATGACCTCCTCGGAACCCCTACCAGAACGCCCTCGAGTCCTGTCCGAAGGTTTCTATAAGACTAGGATCATCCCCTTGCACATCATCATTTTCATTGTTTTCATTATTCTTACCCTTACCCATGTTAATTCCCTTTCAGATTACGAATGGTACATTATCTTTCTCCCCATTGTTGCCAAAACCTTAATCATCGCCGAATTCTACTACAACTTATATAAACGCAACAGGAAGCGTGCAAATCGCTAGGTCTTAGGTCAGAGACTCCCTGGAAAACCGCGCCGATATTATTCACTTATGGCGTTCCTATAACGTTAATCGCTGTGAAAACGTTAAGGGAGAAATATAAACATCCGTTAGAGGGGGAAGTTGAGGCGACCATAATGGAAAATTTAAGCTTTCATAAGGAAAATCTTCTTCCAAAAGAAGAAATTATTGATAATTTTTCGCCAATTGAATATAAAGGAACTAAATTTGATTGTATTATAAAAATGTTAAGAATAAAAATCATAAGTGTGAAATTAAATCTTCAGTAGTATAAATCTTTATTACGCTCTGTTTTTGAAAATGTTTATCGTTGGACCAGATACCATCATTTGTTATTGCTAGGGCAACAGCTACGAATGGAACATCTTTCTCATCAATTTGTCCTATTATATCAGTGGCTTTAGTGAGTTGATCTTCATATTCCTTAAATGGAACGATTTTAAGGTTTTCAAGAAATAAATTAATGAGTTTTTTAATTTCATCAATATCAAGATTAGATTTTTGTACAATTTCTGGTAAATGCTTAGCTAATTCATTTAATAAGAATTCAGGAAGGTAAAGGTAAAATTTTGGATTAAATAAAATTTTTCTCGTCGTTGATTGGTTTATCAATCCTGATTTTAGAATATTTGTGTTAATGACTAATTTCATTATCGCAGGTCTTCCATTCGTTTCTTATGTAATTCCCATGCTTTTCTTTTTATTTCTGCACCTATTTCTTCGACATCTTCTATTTTAAGAGTACTTTTAGAAACAATTTCTTCTGCTAGCTCTAGATTCTCAATGTATTTAATCAATGCACTTCGAGCGATTTGGCTCCATTTTATCTCTGGATGTTCCTTCATTTTTTTATGAATTTCATCTGGAATTGAAAAAGTCATATTTGTCATTTTTCTCATATAAGGTAAATATGTGGATTACCTTATATTCCTTACTGATTAATAATTAAATCTAAGGCAATACTGATTATATATTTTTGAAGTTCAGTTTGAACATTTCAAGCAAACAACAAGTGAATTGAAGCGAATTTTTTAATATTCAATAATATGAGAACCAATAAAATTATATCGAATTTAGAAATTTTTTAAAAATCTTGTTACTCTTGTTTTTTTCAAGTAATCCAACTCCTTATAATATCTTCCCTTTCCTTCTACTTCAATTTGAAACATGAGAAAAAGTTGAGAGAATAGTATCTTTCTGAGAAATATTAATTGTTAGAAATCTTGAATGGAAAATTGTATTTCAAGATTTTTTACAGTAAAATATTATTTTGAAAATTTTTCATAACATACAAGGGTGTCAAGGGGATTCCGGGTTGCTGGAAGACGAAATGCGCGTTCTGGCGGATCGATTGGATACCCAAGGGGAGTCATTGTTACTATACGCCATTTTTTAGGTATTTCAAGCATTTCATTAACTTTCTGTTCTACTTGTTCAGGGACTGTTGGGTACCATGCAGAAAAACAGGTGCCCAGCTGTCTGGCCCATGCTTCGAGCATCAAATTCTCAACAGCTAAGGTACAATCTAAAAACCACCATCGGCTCTTCCTTCTATCTCCGAGCACCACAAGGAGCACTGGGCCATTCTGTAAGAACTTTTGATATTTCTTATACGGTAATAACTCAACGATTTGTTCCATTGTCTGTTTATTTTTGATGACGATAAATTTCCATGGTTGAAAATTTTCACCTGAAGGGGCCCAACGTGCGGCTTCCAATACTGCATTGAGATCTTCTTCTGGGACTGGATCAGGTTTGAATCGCCTAGTACTACGGCGGGTCTTAATAATATGTAATATACTCGTTTTTTCTTCCATTTCCGATTTCCCCAAGTTGTTTTTTTAGAGGGTTCAAATTCTTATTTGAATTTAATTTAAATTGAGTTTATAAGCGATGTGTAATAAATTATTTTGACAATATAAGTTGAAAAATATCTTTAATAAGTTTTATTTAAGAGGCAAGGGATTATGAGCAAACCAAAAGAGCAAGAGCCAAGAAAAATTGTATTAATTGGATTAGATAATTCAGGAAAAACATCGATCCTCCTGAGCCTACAAGGAACTACAAATATTTTGTCATTTTTTTCATTGAAACCTACACTTGGATTAAATATTATAAAAATCGAAGAAGAGGGGAAAGAATATACTATATGGGAGCTTGGAGGGCAACAAAAATATCGAAAGAAATACTTAGAAGATCTAGATAAATACACCCAAGGGGCTGATGAAGTCATATTTGTAATAGATGTTCAAGCTACAGACCGCTATGAATTGGCATTACAGTATTTAGCAGATATTTTTCGACAGCTGAAAAAAGATGAAATTGAATTTTCCATATATTTTCATAAATTCGACCCAGATTTAGAAAAAATTAAAAGATTTTCAACGGAACAGATAACTTCTATTCTACGTAACAGGATAAATAGCATAATTCCTCCCGATTACAATTATGAAATTTTTAAAACAACCATTTACACGATCTTCCAAAAAACTCAACTTAATGGGTAGTTTTTTGAAAAATAAATAAAGGTGAAGATTCAATATATCCTCTCACAACCGACCATATCGATGGGGCAACCGCAATATATTCGGCTGCCTTTTTCAATGACCCGATGTTTATGTATTTCCTTCCTGGTAAAGCAAAACGTGAGAACGCATTAAAATTTTTTTTCAAGGCAACTGTAAAATATAGCGTAATATGCGATGAATGTTATGGTGTTTCATCTCCTATTGAGGGGGTTGCTATCTGGAACCGTCCTGGAAGGAGAAAAATTTCAATTTTGGGCTTGCTTCGCTCGGGATTTGAAAAACTTATCTTTACACCATTTGTTTTTACTATAATAAAATCATTGAGATTATTTCTAAAAACTGAGAAAATGCATAAAAAATATGCTCCCCATCCACATTATTATTTGTCCTTATTAGCTGTTCATCCAAATTCCCATGGAAAAGGGGTTGCTGGAAAATTATTAAGACCTATTTTAAAAAAATCCGACAGGATGAATCTTGGGGTGTATCTAGAGACTTCAAATCCAAAAAATGTACCAATGTATGAACATTTTGGCTTTCAGGTTATGGAAGAATTGAAAATTCAAAATGGTCTAAGAGTTTGGGCGCTATATAGACCTAAAAAATAAACCGCATAATTCTAAGTTTCTCTGTAAAAAACAAGAATTCAAATTTATAAGTTCAATTGACATCGTATAGAGTATGCAACCTACCCTTCAGGAAAGCATGTTTTTCTTTATTCAAGCGAGCGTTCTATCCATTGTCATAGTTTTTTTAAGTTTAATTCAATATAAACGCTCCGGTCGTGATATATCAGATGAAGAAATGCGAAAGAAGGCGGGTCTTCGAATGCTCGGATTCCGGTTTTTGGCAGGTTTTATTATGGGGTGGTTCGACCATATTCTCATGATTTGGGGTGGCTTTCATGACTATTTCTGGCCGATCGCATACTGGTATGTCACGAGCGTCTATACTACCTTTATGCTCCTAATACCTCCATACCTTGACAAAAAACAACGCAAATGGTTCATTCCCCTTTGGTTAATTGCCACTATCGCCTTCTCCTCCATAACTGAAACGAGTTTTCGCCTTTTTGTTCTTTGTGGTTACCTCTGTTATCCTGTTGGATGGACTGTTCTTACCACTGTAATATTTTATATTGACGTTCATTGTTTGGGTACATTTATTGCCACCCTGCACTGGGATCCACGTTTGGGTGTTATCTCTTCGAACACAAAAAAAATCTCATCTGAAGATGGTATAATCTAAGGAACTAATCCCCATTCTTCAAATTTTTCAATAAGCTGTTTAATATAATCTTTAATTATCTCAAGGGTTTCTTTATAGACAAGAAGGGAGTCACCCCAGGGGTCAGGAATATTCTGCTTCTTTCCAGTCGCAAGTTCTGAAAGAATGAACGCCTTAGATCTATAACGTTTAGGAATAAGTCGAATGTGAGTTCCCTCCATGCCTATGATAAGATCCGCCTCTTCTAACAAATCTGGATATTTTTTCACATTTCGTGGATAAAATTTAAAAAGGCGTTCGGGTGGTACTCCCTCTTGAATTAGTAAATCTTTAGTTATATTCATGATAACATCGTTGAAAAAAGTTGTAGCCCCGGATTTAGCTTTAATCCGTGTTTGTCCATGTTTCTTCTCCAGCTCCAACTCAAGTAACATCTCCGCCATCGGACTGCGGACTATGTTTCCTGCACAGAGAAAAAGGACGATAATTTCGTCCTTTTCTCGAAGCTGTATTAAGAGATCATCCATATTTGATCCACGATTGATCTGCTACTTTGTTTAAGATATTATTTAACTCTTTTTAGGAGATACAGTATACCAAGTGACCCTATTATTGATATTATTATGAAAATCATCCCCAAGTCCCATGTAAAGTCTCCAAGAATGTAGAATAATCCAATCATGGACGCTATGAGCTCTACTATGAAAACAATTTGGAGGTTCCGCAAAAACACATTTTCTGCTTCATTTACTTTAATGCCTACTACATCGCGTTCCCGTGAAAGAGAGTCTTTAATTTCACTGATTATGCTTTCAAGGCTATTCAAGAAATCAAATCCATGAAGGGAGTCAATCATTTGGCGAAACAGTTTCGTTTTAAAGACGCTAGTAAAGATTAGCCGCGGGGTGCGCGTAACTTGCAGGTCGTAATTAATTTCCAACACTAATCCATTGATCTCTTCTTCTATATCCTCTAACCTTTTTATTAATTCCTTTAAAGAAATTGATTCTTCCTCTTCAAATTTATAAAGAAGTTCTTGTATTTCCAAGGATTTGAAGTTAAAATCCTGGAGGTGGTTTAAAATCAGATATCTCTGAACATTTCCCAGTTCTGCTGCGAAAAGAACATCAATCAATGTATTTTTAACTGAATTTGGATCGGTGAATTGTTTACTTGGAATAATACAATTCCCGGGATGAGTGATATAGACACAATTTCCCGCATAGGGGCTTAAATTGTAGAAAGCTTCAATATTAGTCGCATACTTCTCCGGATTTAACCAAGGCCACTTGTCGCTTCGAGTGCACATTCCCAGCGACCATTTTTCATATTTCCCCCCAATATCGAATTCATGAATCGGGATTTCGGGTTTACTTTTCCACCAAATCCAATTATGATGCCAAGGCGATGCTTTTGTTTCCCCAAGTTCACCCTTTTGTCGCTTCATTTTCGACTTGAGGAATTGAGTTATTTCATCTGCAAATTGATTTAATGTATCGAACAAAGATTTAGAACCTTGAGTGAGTATAACGTCGGTGGGAATCGATGCTTTGATATGCTGTTCAATTGTCATGTAATTTTGAAAGTCTAATTTCCCCTGCATAACAATAACCCCTTCCGGGAAAAGATGTGCGTCTATTTGAACTTTCCCACTAATTTCAGGAAGATCTTTATGCTTAAATTGATCACTGTGACATTTCATACAAATCGGTAGGAAAAATTTTCCGGTTCTGGCAATCCATTTGAGTGGCATTCGTTCTCCTTCAAAATTTTCAAAGTAATACCCATCATAGAGGCGGCTAGCGTATTTACCATCCTTCATAACTTCTTGTAAATTCTTACTTGTATAATTCAAATTGGTTTCATACAATTTCCAAAATACTAGACTCGTTAGAAACGAAATCTCTTCAACGGCCATTCTAAACTTCTCCTTTTTTTATAATTTTACCTCTACAAACCATCCACGGTCATCTTGACCGCAAACTTTCATTCCAAATTTTTCATGCAAGTTTTTGGAATGTTTATTCTCAAACTTAAAGTGAGACCTGACTCGTGTATATCCCTCTGATTTTAATTGTTTAAAAAATCTTGCAAAAAGTTGTGACCCAATTCTCTTGCCTCGATATTTATCACAAACACAGATTTGGTAGATCCAAAATTCACCTTCCTCAGCAGTATTCGGAAATCCAACGAGAAATCCAATGATTTTTGAATCTTCTTCATAGACAAAGAAGGTATTTTTGAAACATCGTGCGAGGAACTCATATGTACCTATAACGCTCGGCCTTACTAAAGGAGCACAATTTTCTGCCAATTCGGTAATAGCAACTTTATCTTTTACGTCTGCATTCCTTATACTCATCTAACATTCCTCTGTTTAAGTACATTTGTTTACTGAAGGATTGAAATTTTTAATTGTTTCCTTTTCCATAAAAGATTTAAATTTTAAAAATCGTGTTAAGAGTTATATTTTTAAAATAAATTAAAACCGAAAAACGTACAAAAATGAGGTAACGAAATTGGAATTATATCCTTGGGGCGTAGTTGCAATTGTTATTGGAACGTTATTTGCGTTATGTGTCGTCTTTGCATTACTTTCAAGAGTGAAAATAAGATCGCTAAACAAGAAATCGAAACCTATGCCTACTCAAATCAATTTGGGACCGAAGGTAACGCCTGAGCATGAAGATACAGAGTGGAGTGGTATTGAAAAATCCCGGGGCATGAGAGGAATTGGCGAAGTTGTAGTTCCCCTTTCATTGAAGACAGTCGTTGGTTTTTTCGATAAGGTCTATATAGGCGAAACCTATGCCTGTAAAATCTTCCTTTTCAATACAGCTAAAAACGCTTCTCAAGCAGACACCCTAATAAAAGGGATAATGGCAAAGGATGAACAGAAGAAATTTGAAACTGATACACTATATGCCAAAGATCAGGAACCAGTCAAGGTTAAAATACAAATATTTGGCCCTAACTTTACAATATCACCTACAACTAGGACCGTCGAAGTCCCGGCAGGATCACTTGTGGTCTCAACTCACTTAATTGCTCCAAAAAATGATGATCCTCCAATGAATATTATTGGAAAAACGCAAACCCTTTTAATTAGCTTCGATCAACTCTTTGACGAAAGTGAAACCCATTTAGGCTCTATTGACTACCGAGTTGAGGTAGAGAAGGCTATTATTCCGACGGAAATTGAATCAGAAATTACTTCTCAAGAGAAAATCAGTTATCTTTCGACTGCCGCTGGTGCCGCGACTGCAATTCTGACCATTTTAACAACAATACTCGCATTACTTGGAATTCCATAATTTATTTATTTCTTTTTTTTAATGAAACAATCTGGAAATATAAAGTTCTAAATAAATATCGTTTTAATTCATGAGTATCTCATTGAATCTCATTGATGAAAGTAAGATGTCCCTGAGGACATTTAATTTAGAAGATGATTGGAAATTAGGTCTTTAAATCAGTAATGTATTATTATTTTATTTGAAATTAGAAAAAATAAAAAAAAAATGAAATGAAGTAAAGTCTTTACTTCTTAAGTGGGGATTTCCATCAAGGTGGTTTTTTGCCATTGCCGCTGCTTTCGCCAGTAGAGGAAGAGCACGGCGCCGATCGCGCCCCCAGCAATCCCGATGATCAGCATGAGGAATGGCAAGAGCTTGGGTACCGGCGTCACGGTGATCACCTCTTCACTTCCGACATTCCCTTGCGTATCTTCGGCGATTATCCGGATGATGTAGGAGGAGGCCGTTTGCATGTCGAGCGTGTATGAGGTCGAGGTTTGGCTTATGATTGGGAGGGGGTCGCCATCCTTGTAGATCGTCAGATTGAAGCTGGCTCCATAGCCCGTTCCTTGAATGTTGTCGTACCCCGTCCAGGTGAT
>JABXJU010000423.1 GCA_013375405.1 Candidatus Helarchaeota archaeon | reverse complement strand
ATGAGAATTTATTACCATGCTAACTAAAAATGCTTCAACTTTCAACAGAAATCTACTATTATATTTTGCAGAAAAATGTTCTAGCATTTACGATATTCTGTCCAAATTAATTATACCAAATCTTCCCTAACCCATTCAAGAAAAATCCCCTGACTAATCCCAGGGATTGCGATTTTGTCCTTTGGCCTGCTTTATGCTTTAGTATGGAAAAAACAGTCGAAAAGGCAATAAAAAAACCGCATCACGTCTCGTGTTAGCGGTTCTTAAGCTTTTATTACTGCTAATGATACTATATTACCTCTTTACCCACTTCTTTGTCTTTAGGTCAATTCTATGCCCTTGCACGCGTTTGTCGCATTTTAATTTTGCCACCTTTCCGTCCTTATTAAATCTCTCCTTACTACCCCCAGAGATACGAAAAATCTCCATTACTTCCTTTTTTGGCGAATTCAGGTCCAAAACCTCATATCCTTCCTTTTCTATAGCTGTACAGAATTTGTGATCAGAAGATACAAATAAAGGTGCTCCATAAGAGGAATGTTTAAATTTTCCTAAATTATCCAAAAATACAATTAGATGCCAGGCATCACCAAATTCAACTTTATGCTTTTTGACCATTTTAGATAAACTGATACTACTGATATAATCAGGGAAAGATAACAGGTGTATCCTCGGAGGAGTAGATGCAGGTATTTTACCCTCAAGCAAGTCGGTCGTAAAGCGCCATTTTTCTTTATAGCTTAGTATACTGTCGATGAACTTACTGCATGCACTAATATATGTTCTTGACGAAATACGATTTTTTCTTCTGTATTTTGCAAATACAGAAAGCACTTCCCCCAAGGAAATTACCGAACTATATACAATTTTTACACGATTACATAAATTTCTTGTTATTTTAGTGGCGGGCTCGTCTTCTCTTATAAACAGCTTTACTAACCCACCAGAGTCAAAATATACAGTTCTCATCTTAATCTGGTCCAAGTCCGAAAAAGAATACTCTCCCTGTAACAAAAGAAAAACTGCTTTGAAGAAACCGCATTTTGAATAAGTAAGAATCCAGCGTTATTATTCCACTATGCTTCAAAAGAAATGGATTATTGAATAATGAGACAGCACATTACCGGCTTTTTTACGGTACTTTGAACCGAAATGATTATATCAAATCTTCTTTAACTTATACAAGAAAAATCCCTTACTTGATGACAGCGAGTGCGAGGTAGAAAAAAACCCCCCACTCTGTAAGGCGGTTTTAAAAACGTATTATTGCCGTTAACTTAACGGCTTGTCATCCTCCTTGGTTTACGCTTATCGTCTCCAACGTTACCCCTGTTTCGCAGCTAAATCTTTTCAGCACCCTTGCTCCGCGAAAATTGTCCGTAAAGGTGCAGTCCGTTCCTTCGGCATTAGCACAGAGACCCACTCCCCTTTAACCTCGACTAACCAAATAGACA
>JABXJU010000164.1 GCA_013375405.1 Candidatus Helarchaeota archaeon | reverse complement strand
ATCTGTCATGAGGGCGTATCATTCCCCATAATTTTTCTTCTAGATATAGAAAACGAAGCCTTTTAGTTTTTCCTGATAACTCAAGTTCGATATTTGAGGGGATAAATTTCTTCAGATCTTCTGTAGTCAATGAAAATTGAAAACGTAAACTTTGTCTTAAATGATCAATGTCAATTGATGAAGGGGTAATACGTATCATTTTTATAAAAGAAGAGGAAAAATGGAAAAAATTTTAGCCATAATGTTCCTCATGGGGCTTCTTTTGCTTATGTTCCATGACCTTTTTAACGGCTTGTTTGAAATCTTCTACAGTGACAGAGTCTCTTTCGTCACGAATTGCGAACATGCCAGCTTCTACGACAATAGCTTTGATATCTGCGCCAGTTGCGTCTTCCGTCATGTCTACTAAAAAATGAAGTGTCTCTTCATCCTTAGAGGCCGAAACGTTTTTTAAATGAATTTCAAATATATGACGGCGGGCACTACGCTCTGGAATTGGAAATTCAATAATTCTGTCAAATCTTCCTGGCCTTATGAGAGCAGGGTCTAAAATATCAGCTCTATTTGTGGCACCTATAATTCTGACATCGCCACGATTATCAAATCCATCTAAAATACTGAGTAATTGCATTAAAGTCCGTTGTACTTCTCTGTCACCTGATGTAGCAACTTCTAAACGCCTCGAACCAACTGCATCTAGTTCGTCAATGAAAACAATGCTTGGGGCCTTTTCTTTAGCCATCAAAAAAATCTCACGAACTAAACGGGCACCTTCACCGATGAATTTCTGTACTAGCTCAGATCCAATTACCCGAATGAAGGTTGCATGAGTTTCACGAGCAACAGCACGTGCAAGGAGCGTTTTGCCAGTTCCTGGAGGCCCAGAAAGCAATACTCCTTTGGGTGGTTCAATCCCGATCTTCTCATACCTTTCAGGAAATTTTAAGGGGTATTCAACTGTTTCTTTAATTTCATCTATCTGTTTTTGTAAACCACCAATATGGTTATAGGTAACATCTGGGGTTTCCTCTATTTCCATCCCTTGAACGAACGGATCAAGTGAGCCAGGGAGGACTTCAACTATAGAAAATGTTCGCTGATTAAGGCCAACCCGTGCGCCTGCTGTGAGTTGATCTTTTGGGATACTATTAGAGTACTTAACCACAAATTGAGGACCAGTAGTACTCTTTACGATGATTCGCCCGTCCTCTAGAATATCAACGACGTCAGCAGTCACTAAAGGAGGTTGACGCATACGATCTAACTCGGTTTTAATGCTACGGAGTTCTCGATCTAATCGAATTTTCTCACTTTCTATTAATTGTTTCTCCGCTTCAAGGCTACGTATTTTTCTTTCGAGATGTTTGGTATAAGAAATAAGATAACTGTCATCTCCATCCTTATACCATTTTTTTACTGTTCCTTTTGTTTCATCTGGCATGTAAAACCCTTTATCTACAATTTCGATTTAGATTTAAACTCGTATTGTTCTTCTTAATTAGCTAAGTTAATGAAAATTTATAAAGGTTTGTGGAATAATTGACGCCAAAGTTGGTATTTATTGATGTTGGAATATATTGCTATTATATTATAATAATACAGTTAAAATTATTTAAGAGGTAATTTTAAAAGCGATAGAGTTAGCAATTTTTTGAGGGAAAATGGATTTTAGAATAGATTTTTTATTTTTGAGTTGCCTTTCTTATGAAATAGGATATGAATCTATGAAATATTGTTAATTAACCTTTTAATCTTTGAATTACATTGAAATTTCTAGCAAAATAAATATCGCAAAATAATTTTAAAAGGTAAGTTTTTATTAATCGGTTATTGAAAATGATAATAATTAGCATTGATAAAGACGCGGACTTTAGAAAAATACAGAGATGATAGATATGGAAAATTTTTTTCTCCCGGGTGCAACCACGGTTGGAATCCAATGTTCAGATGGGGTTATTCTTGCCTCTGAAAAACGTCTTACTTTTGGACGAGGAATTCAAAGTAAATCCGTTAAAAAAGTATTCAAAGTCGCAGATAATATTGGGATTGCGTTTGCAGGATTGGTTTCCGACTTTCAGGTATTGAAGGATACCTTGGGAGTTTATATCAAATTATACGAATTAGAACAAAAGAAAGGAATCTCGGTTAATGCAGCAGCAAAGCGAACTGCGACAATTTTATACTCAATGCGGATGTTTCCATTATTCACGAATACATTAATGGCAGGGGTTGACGATGAAGGGCCAAAAGTCTTTGCTTTAGATGCAATAGGGAGCATTATTGATGATAAATATGCAGCAATCGGAAGTGGGTCAGAGATTGCGATTGGTGTGTTAGAAAATGAATATAAACAGAATTTAACAGTGGAGCAAGGGAAAAAGTTAGCAGTTAGAGCCATTCAATCCGCAGCCCAGCGTGACCCAGCTTCTGGAGAGGGTATCGATGTACTTGCGATTCAGAAAGCGCGAGTTGAAGAATTTACTGCGTCGATAACATGATTATCTATTGTTGAAGGATTGTAAAAATTTCAGAATCCGGTTCGAATTCTTAATTTGTGTATCTAAATTACCTTGTAAATAGCCTTTTTTTGCAAATCGCCCTAGTTCGGATAAAATTTCTGGTTCTATAGGAACGGGAATCGCATTTTCAAATGGTGTGCCAGCGAGCGGCATGAAATAGTGAATTCGAATCTGAGCCTTCTGTCCGATTAATTCTTTAATTAAATCCATGGTCTGATATTGATCTTCGATTTCTTCATCAGGCAGGCCTAAGAGAAAATCGATTAAAGGAGTTAGATTTGCTTCTAATATTGCTGTTGTTGCATTCTGAATGTCTTGTACTGTGTGTTGACGCCCTATTAGCTTGAGAATTTTATCTGAGCCTGATTGTGCACCAAATGCAATATGGGTATTGGAAATAAAAGGTGTAATCTCCTCTAATAAAGAGGAAGTAACAAATTCGGGCCGAGTTTCTGAGGGAAAAGAAGCAAAAAAGATCCTTATATTATCCTTTCCCAATTCATAAATTGATTTCAATAACTGTCGTATTTTAGCAGGATTTGGAGTCTTTCCATCATGAGAACCATATGCCAGCGAGTTCGGAGAAATAAATCGAATGTCCGTACTTCGTCTTCCTGTAAAGATTTTGTGATATTCTTTCACAATGTTTAAAATAGTATTAATACTTCTATGTCGCATCTTGTTTCCAAAATGATACGTGACTTCACAGTATTTGCATCCAAAAGGACATCCTCTTGTGATTTCAAGCGGGGGATACAAGTTAAAGTTACTTGAAAAGGTTGGGTATTCATCCAACTTGATTACAGTGGAGGGGGTTGAGAGATGTATTTGATCCTGTTTCCGGAAACAAATTCCTTCGATATCTAAATAGGATTGATTCGTACAAAGCCGTTCTAATAAAGTTGGAAATGTCCGTTCTCCTTCGCCTTTCACCACTAGATCAAAGCCCATTTGAAGCGTCTGGCTTGGATTTCCGGAGGCGTGCGGGCCTCCAGCTATGAAAATAATGTTCTGATGCGAGAAAATTTCAGTGATTCTTTTAATTTCTGCTGCGATTCTAGGTGCTTCATGGGTATAGAATGAATAAGCAAAAATTGAAGTATTAAACTGATCAAGGATTTTCTTGAGTGCGGAATTAGTTCGTTTTTTTAGAATAAATACATTATCCATGTGGATTATACTAGTTTTCTCCAAAGTAGCAAACAACGGTGCGAAACCATACCAATTTTTCGATGAGAAACAACCAATTAACGCAAATTTTTTCAAAATTAAATCACACAAATTGGGTGATATGAATTTAATCTAATGTAGATTCTCGTGAAAAATTTATTTAATCTAGCTAGTACTACAAAATGAAGAAAAAATGAAGATTATGAAGACTATTTTACCCGAAGAATTTCTAGGTAAGTTGAAAAAACAAAAATACCAAGTAGTGGGAAGGCATTCTGGGGTAAAAGCATGTCGCTGGACGCGGAAAGCGTTAACAGGAGGGGGATTCTGTTATAAACAGAAGTTTTATGGAATCCAATCGCATAGATGTCTTCAAATGACTCCAACCATTGGATTCTGTACTAACCATTGTCTTCATTGTTGGCGAGTCGAACCTGAAGATATCAATATTCAGTGGGATGAACAATTAATAGAAAACCTTGAGGACCCAGATCCCCCATCGGAAATAGTAGAAGGGTGTTTAAAGGCGCAAAAACGAATATTAAGCGGATATAAGCCTACTGGTCATAAAAAAGTTACATGGGAAAAATGGAAAGAAGCAATGGAACCAACTCAAGTTGCAATTAGTCTTTCTGGGGAACCAACTCTCTATCCATTCATCAGTGAACTTATCGACACATTAAATGCAAGGAACATGACCACTTTTCTTGTCTCAAATGGAACTCGTCCAAAAGTCATTGAAAATCTTTCTAAACCGACAATGTTCTATATTTCAGTGTATGGCCCTGATAAACCTACATATTTACGTGTTGCACGCCCTATTGAACCAAATAATTGGGAAAAACTAAATGAAAGTTTAGAATTAATGAATAATTTCAATTCTAATACGGTTCTGCGATTGACTTTAATTAATGGGCTTAATCTTTTGCACCCTGAAGGGTATGCAAAGTTAATTGAAAAAGCTAATCCCACTTTTGTTGAAGCCAAAGCATATATGTATGTTGGTTATAGCCGTTCACGATTAAATTTTGAGCACATGCCAGAATTTTCTCAGATTCAAGACTTCGCCGGCCAATTATCTACTCTTACAGGATATAAAATCCTTGATGAGTCTGCGCCAAGTCGCGTAGTTCTTTTATCAAAATTAGATAAAAAAATAAATATAAGTAAAAATTCGGTAAAACAATATTAAAGGAAAGTAGTTATCCAGTTCTAAATCCATTAGCACTCGTTGGAGGAGTGTCCTGGCTTCTTTCCAAAGATCTTTCCCAACCAGAGGTTTCAAAAAAAGTGCCAACATCTTTATAATTTATAAAAGATTACATATTGATTTATAAGAGCCAAAAAAATAATAATAACCTACTAAAATATAACATTCTCTTTATTCTGAGATGATGAGAAAGATGGCGAGTTTAATAAGAAAGACCAAGAGCATTTGTCCGGAGTGTAAAGTTGTAATTGATGCGAATTACGAGGAAGAAGATGGGCAAGTCTTCATGGTAAAAGAATGTACAGATCATGGAAAATATAAGGACTTGATTTCCATAAATGCGAAACATTTTCGTTGGATCCAACAATATAAAATGGATTCCGAGGCGAAAATACTTAATCCGCAAGTTTCAGAAAAAGTATCAGGATGCCCCCATGATTGTGGCATATGTAATTTTCACAAATCAGCACCTGCTGTTGCTACTGTAGATATAACGTATCGTTGTAACCTTAAATGTAACATCTGTTATGCAAATGCCCTCACTGAAACAGGGAAAAATATCGAGCCCACCTTTGAAGAATTAAGAAAAATTTACCAATATTTTCGTGATTTAAAACCGCAGCCACCAGTTTGTGCAATGTATACAGGCGGAGAACCGACACTGCGTGACGACCTTCCGGATATTCTGCGGATAACAACGGAAATGGGCTTTAATCAACGCCAAGTAGCAACGAATGGGATTCGATTTGCAAAAGATATTGACTTCCTCCAGGACTGTATTGATGCGGGAATGAATACAACCTACCTTCAATTTGATGGAGTTGGACCTGAAGTCTATAAAACGATGCGTAACGCTGATATATGGCATTATAAACAGAAAATGATTGAAAACTGTCGAAAATTAGGATATCCAAATATTATTCTTGTCCCGACGATTGCTAAAGGAATAAACGATGACCAAGTTCCTAAAATTATAGACTATGCAATTGAGAATTTAGATGTAGTTTCAACAATTTCTTTCCAGCCGGTATCTCTCTGTGGACGGGTCCAACAGGATGACTTATTGAAGCTAAGATATACAAGCTCACATGTAATTAAAGCAGTGAATGACTACACAGATGGGGAAAGTGGGTGGATGTATCCAATGCCCGCACTCGCGAAATTTGCAAAGGTCGCCTCCTGGCTGAGCGATGCGGAAGTTCTAGAACTTACCTGCGACCCTAAATGTGGATTTGGAACGTTTCTTTGGATCTCAAAGGATAAAAAGATACGTGACATCACAAAGATATTAGATCCACAAAAATTTATCCGCCTATCAGATAAATGGTACAAACGCTTACTTAAACAACGCCAGAATGGGCAAAGAAAGTTTGAAGATCTCTTTAATTTTGGGATTATAAGCCGGAGTGTTGGAGCGCTTTTGGATAAAGGCATTAAGAGCTTAACAAAGCTTCAATTTGCAGCGGAGCTGCTTACAGTGCTGCAGAATCCCCTTAAAGATGGGTTAGACAATTTTATTCAAAGAACTCGACTGTTCCTTAGAACCATGCTTAATAGTAGTAGGGATGCCTCTGCAGACTGGGTTGTTAAAGGAAATAATTTGCTCATAGTCATGATGCACTTTCAAGATGCTTACAACCTGGACCTCGAAAGAACTTCAAGATGTCTAGTAAATTTCGGCTATATTGATCCAAAAACCAATAAGGTTATGGCAGTTCCCTTCTGTACTATGAATACCATCCATCGCCCCCGTATTGAAAAGGAGCTACTAATGGCGCACGCAATTACAACAGAAGAAAAACCTGAACCCCCAATACCTAAATTACAATCCTAATAAAAAGCAGTCCAGGAGGCGGCGAGCCAAGCGCCTTGACGGGGCACCCCTTTAAATTCCTAATAACCATGCAGAAATAGGCGAGGGTCTTCAGATCGGACGGTCGCCACCTCCCTCCGGGGAATCCGGGGCAAAGCGGACCAAGTCCAACTTTGCCCAAATTTATACGATCTGTAAGTAAAAATTAAAAGAAACAGTTATGTTCGATGTAATCTACTAATTTTTAGTTGGTGAACCAGTTATGTTCGATGTAATCTTTGAGAAAATAAAAAAGAAACTGGATATTGATGATAAAAATCGAGAGACAACATTAAAAATTAGTAGACAGTCTATTAGGTTTTGCCAGGAAGCAGTGCGCGCTACTCATAGAGGAGAGTTTAAAAAAGCGAGGGAAAAATTAAATGAATCCCATAAATTAATTCAGGAAGCTGAAGAAAATATCAAAAAAGTTAATCCTAGACTATATTATAAAGGCTATATTACAGATATGCACCAAGAATTTGTTGAGGCATCACTTTTTTTGACTTTTATGGAGGGTGGGACAGAAATTCCAGATCCTGGAACGCTTAATGTCTCGAATTATGCCTATTTACAGGGATTAGGAGATGTAATAGGAGAATTGCGCCGTCACTCCTTAAATGCTGTAAGAAATGAAAAAGTTAAAGAAGCAGAAAATTGTCTAGCGATTATGGAAGAAATTTATAATATATTACACACTTTAGATTATCCAGAGGGATTAATTCCAGGAATTCGTCGAAAGGTAGATCGAGCTCGAGGTCTTACAGAGAAAACTAGAAGTGAACTTGCTTATTTCCAGCATGGAAATAAACTTGTGAAGAGTATGAATCAATTACAAAAAACATTGAAAAATGTAAATTCAGATAAGGAGTAAGGATGAAAATGGATCATTGGGAAAAGATCGTATCAGTAGAGAAAGATTTGATTGAAGCGAATGAAGAATTAGCCACTGAAAATAAGGATTTTTTTAAAAATAAAGGGATAAGGGCAATTGAATTTTTAGGAAATATTGGATCCGGTAAAACGAGTCTTATTGCAAAAGTTATCGAGCAAATTAAAAAGAAATATAAGATTGCAGTAATAAACGGGGATATAGCGGGCGATCCGACTGATATTGAACGTTTAGGGGTATATACCCTCCAAATCAATACAGGAGGGGAATGCCATCTTGATGCAAAATATATACGCCCTTTTGTTGACAAAATTCCTCCTGAAACTAATCTATGTTTCATAGAAAATGTCGGGAATTTAATATGTCCTTTTGAATTTCCTCTGGGGTGTGAACACCGAGTCGTAGTTGTGGGACTCACTGATGGTCCATATATCATTAAGAAACACCCTGTGACCTTTCGAATCGCCACTGTAGCAGTTATCAATAAGCTTGATTTGAAGGAATTCCTTGATAATGACCCAGATAAATTAGTAGAAGACTGTAAATCCGTTAATCCGAAAGCGGCGGTTGTTTTAACAAGTGCAAAGACAGGGGATGGAATACAGGAATTAGTCAAAGCATTAAACCTTTGAATACTACGGGGAATGAGATTTGATTGAAGTTTCAGTAAAATTTTTCGCATCTTTGTCAGAAGTAATAGGTGAGCGGGAAACAACAGTTTCGTTAAGTGACAATGGTAATTTCCAGGATCTACTCACCAAGTTAAAGCAGAAATATGGAGATAAATTTCAACAAACAATATTTCACCCAAATGGTAATGTTCGGGAATCTTACAAAATATTATTAAATGAAAATAGCGTTCATGAGCAAAATTTAATCGATATCAAACTAAAAGATAGGGATATTATTGCAATTCTTCCCCCAGTTGGTGGGGGCTAGTCACCAAGATGCCGTTCAGATGATTTCTTGAAGCATTGAGTAATTTTACATCGTAAAACTTTCCTAATTCACAGTTTTCTTTAAGAATGACAGGTTTATAATTATTTGTTCGAGCAATAATACCGCCTTTTTTCCCCAATGATGTAGTTAATACACGCTGCTCGCTGTTCTTTTGTATATAAGTTAAATTTTGAGTTCGTGCGATTTGATTGCAAATTTGAGATATAATAGTTGATCGTTCCTTAACAATCTTGGTAGGGAGAGGTTTCAGTCGGGCGGCAGGAGTCCCAAGTCTTGCCCCAAATTTTGAAATATTAACAATATCTGGATGAATTTGCTTTACAAACGATACTGTATCCTCAAATTGATCATTAGTTTCTGAAGGGAATCCAACGATAACATCAATTGAAAGAGAAAGATCTGGGATATGTCGTCGAAATTTGACTAGAAGATTCTGAATTTCTGAAATAGCATATTGACGATTCATCTTCTTGAGAATTTCATCATTTCCTGATTGAATGGGAACATGAATAAATTTGTAAATTTTTGGGCGAGAATAAATTTGAATCAATGGTTCGTAAATATCCATGAGACTCTTGGGATTCATCATTCCAACTCTGATTCTGAAATCGGAAGAAATTTGAATGATTTTTTCTAAGAGTTCCGGGAGAGAAGTATTCAAATCGAATCCGTAACATCCAGTATCCTGAGCAGATAGCCAAATTTCCTTACAACCTTTATTCAAATCGATTTTGATTTCTTCAAGAATATGCTCCATCGAATATGAATATAGATTACCCATAGCATGTTTTGTGATGCAATAACTACAATTATTCAAACAACCCTGAGCAATTTGCAGTTTTGCAATAATAGGATTCTGAATCCGTCTCGGTAAGCAGAGTTTTGATTCTTTTCGCTTTCCTATTTGAATATACTGTTTGCCTTGAGTTATAGATTGGATTGCTTTCAAGACATCAGTAATAAAGTGTGGCCCAAGCATACTTATTTTTGGATTAATCTGAAGTAATTGTTCAGAAAAAACCTCTGACATACATCCTGTGATGAGTAAGCCCTTATTAGGGTAATTTTTGGTGTATTTTTTAATTTTATTTGTAATCCGAGCTTCAGTATTTGTTTTAACAATACAGGAATTCAATATGATTATAGTACTATCTTCGACAGATGGGACTAGTTGATAATTTTTATCTGATAAAAAAATCCCCTGCATAATTTCTGAGGAAGCTTGATTAAAACTGCAACCAAAGGTTTCCATGTAAATTTTGCAATTCATAATTGAAACGACAACTTAGTAACGGTTATTTTAAGTCTTTAGATGAAACTATTTAATTTATGAGATACGCCTTAAAAATGTTTTATTTTGGAGAATATGAGGGATTTCAAAGACAGCCCAATAAAGAAACAGTTGAAGGGTATTTAGAAACCGCATTAAAGGAAGTAGGATTAATTGATGACTTAAAGTCCGCAGATTA
>JABXJU010000422.1 GCA_013375405.1 Candidatus Helarchaeota archaeon | reverse complement strand
TAATCCTAAAGTTTTTCATTGAACCTACGATGATTTTATTATTGTATTCCTATACTTAATAAAAATCATTCTTCTTAAATTTTAATAGGCTAAAACAGTTTTTAAATTTAAATATCTGTTATTTTTGAAGAGAAACTAAAATATTTATAATTTCTCGAAGCGAGCTTGGAAAAACCTCAAATGTTTTGGCTCGAAAACCATTTTTAATCCATGTATTGTGTCTCTATTTTCATAAAGTCGTATTATGGAATCTGCTGTATATTCCATGTGTGTGTTAGTATACACTCTCCGAGGAATTGTAAGTCTAACAAGTTCTAATTTTGGAAAGATATTTTTCCCCGTCTCTTTATCACGTCCTTTAGATATAGCTCCTCTTTCCATTGTCCTTACACCTGACTCTTCATATATTGCCGCTGATAAAGTTTGTGCAGGCCATTGATCCCGTGGAAGGTGAGGTAAGAATTTTAAAGCGTTCAAAAACACTGCATGACCACCAATAGGCTTAACAATTGGAACCCCTGCTTCTATTAGTAAGTTTCCTAGAAAACGAACTTGGGCAATTCTATATTTGAGGTACTCGTATTCCGCTCCTTCCCTTAAACCACGAGCAACAGCTTCCATGTCTCGGCCGGCCATTCCGCCGTAAGTATGAAGCCCTTCGAATAAAACAACCATTCCTCGCGTGTAATCGAATATATCTTTATTATGAGTAGCTAAAAATCCACCAATATTTACCATACAATCCTTTTTTGAACTGTAAATACATCCATCAGAATAGCTCATCATCTCCCTAAGAATGTCAATTATTGGTGTATTTTCATAACCTTTTTCTTGCTCTCTTATAAAATAAGCATTTTCACTTGACCGAGTAGCATCAAATATAACTTTAAAATTATAATCATTGCAAAACTCTCTTAGTTCTCTTAAATTCTTCATCGATACAGGTTGACCACCTGCCATGTTACAATTCATTTCTACATTCACGAACGCAATCTTTTCCGGTCCATAGTCATCAATTAGATTTTGAAGTTTCTTGAAATCTATATCCCCTTTAAAAGGATTTTTATTCTCAGGATCATGAGCGTCATCAATAATAACATCAAGCATCGTTCCTCCTGCTAATTCTACATGGGCTTTAGACGTTGTAAAATACATATTTCTTGGAACAATTTGTCCTGGTTTTGTAAGATGACCATACATCAAATGTTCAGCACCACGTCCTTGATGAGTAGGTACAACATATTTATACCCTAAAACATCTTGTATTGCCTTTTCAAGGTTATAAAAGTTTTTACTACCTGCATAAGCCTCATCACCGAGCATTATACCTGCCCATTGGTTATCAGACATGGCAGTAGTTCCAGAATCCGTTAATAAGTCAATAAAAACATCTTCAGAAAAAAGTAAAAATGTATTAAAACCTGCTTCTCTTATTGCTTCTTTTCTTCTCTTTTCAGAGGGTATTTTAACATGTTCA
>JABXJU010000163.1 GCA_013375405.1 Candidatus Helarchaeota archaeon | reverse complement strand
TTCCCATGTTGGTTCCAAAAAGCCTTGGATAGCTGGTATGACATAAATATCGCCTTTTGCAGCTTGTACTGAGCTTAAATAAGCCGCTTCTCGTGCTTTTAGATCTGGATCTAATGGATCCCATTCATCGTAAGATGCTTCTGGGTCTTCAGTATCAAAGTACCCACCATCGTAAAAGGCGATATCGACTAGTTTATCTCCAGACTCAATTTTAGAAAATTTAAATTTCCGCCCACATTCATCGATATATTGTGCCGCTGAAAGAAATGTATGAATATAAAGCGTAATAGGAACGACTGCTACATCATATCCGATCGCTTTATAAAATTTTACAATTCTTTCACCCATAAATCCCATTATTAATGGTCTACTTGCTACGAAATCAAAGACTTTTTTCCATCCTATTATATTTCTCCCCATTTTTATTAAAGAACCAATACTACCTCTCCTTCGTTTTCTATATTTCCTTATAACTGGGATAGAATCAATTCCCAGTTCAAGTAATGGTACTCGATCGGGGAGTTCGTGATTTAATGCTGTTAAAAATCGGGTTTTAGAATCCATTTTCTTACCTACCCATTAAATATTAATTGGATACATACCATATTTACGGCCAGCTTCCAGCATCATCTCATAATTTTCTAGGGTCACCGAATGGGAAACAGAATGTCCCGTGCCGAGTGTATATCCCCCGCCTGGAGCGCAGATTTTAATCAACTTTTTCACGTATACTTCCACTTCTTGAGGTGTGCCATGGGTAAGCAAATCTAATGGAACGTTACCCATTAACGTAAGTTTGTCTCCGTACGTCTCCTTCGCTTTAAAGATATCCATACCCGCAGTAGATTCCCAGGGATGTAAGGCATCAACTCCCGCGTTTATGATTATGTCGAGGATTTTATTGAGATTCCCACACGAATGCATTAGGACTTTCCCATCATAGGAATGAACCTTATCACTGACTCGCTTTATTTGTGAGGCAACGAACTTCTCATACATTTTCGGACTGAGGAAAGGCGAGCCTTTATATCCTGCATCGTCGAGGATCAGGATAGTTTCCGCACCGAGGTCTAACATGTTCTCAGTCAATGCTACCATAAAATCGCCCCGTTCCCGAAAAACCCGCTCAATGAACTGCGGTTTTTTGAATATGAGTTTCGTAAAGGTCGTGAATCCGAAGCTTTCCCAAGTCCCCTCTAACGGACCCACCATGCTAGGCGCTACATAAATCTCATCTTTCGCCGATTTCACTGCAGCCTTATACGCGGCAGCTCTGGTAGGATGATCTGGGTCCAGAAGTCCCCATTCATCGTAGGAGGCCTCTGGGTCTTCAGTATCAAAATATCCCCTTTTGTAGTAAGGAAAATTGACCTGCTTTCCCCCTGATTCAATCTTTGAAAGCATGAACTGACGTCCATACTCATCCACGTATTCCATCTTTGATGGAAATTCACATTTTATAAAAAATAATGATACAGGACAGAAAGTAGCATCATAGCCAAGCTTTTTCATGAAACCCGGAACACCCTTTCCTATCAGCTTATAGATTAATGTTCTTCTTGCCCCCCACTTCATAAACCGCCTCCAACCAATTGGAATGAGAATCCTTAGCAACCTCATCAATGCTACAATAGCATCTATACTTCTTCCACCATATTTTTCTAAAACGGGCACCGAATCAACCCCGAGATCGAATAGCGGCACCCGATCCGGCTCTTCATGATTCAATGCTGTCAAAAATCGCGTCTTTGGATCCATTTTCGACCCTAATTTTAATGCCTTGTGCTAAACAACAACCGTAAATTTTTACATAAATCCATCTATTCTACTACTTTTAGGGGGATAATTTTATAATTATAAAATTATGGATTGGTATTTAATAGGATGATAATGGAGCTAGGATAATCCTTTTCTTTTTTTTTGTATAAGACTGATTTCGTCAAAAGCGTTGTTAAATACAGATTAATATATGCGCATTATTATAATATATATAAGCGAGATATTGCTTTAGAAAAATCCTAGGTCATTCCTTATGCATAATCGATATCTAAATTCCAGGGAAGTTGAAATCGTTCGGGGACTCTTACGACCCATTCTACACTCCCTTAAAACTACTCCCCCAGAAGCTCAATTCATCCCCCTCCCTCACGACTTGCTGTTAGAGATCCATACCACACTACACAGCTATCGGGAGGCGTTGGAATTGCAGCTATCCGCCACCACTTTTGCCGACACGGTCATGCCCGAGGCGACCACCTTCTCGCAGGTGTATAACAGGGACTCTTGGAAGGGTGCCTTCTGCTCGATTTACCACAAACGAATCGCGAAAGTGATGGAAATCATAGAACCGCTAGAGACCATTATTGCTGAGAAACATATACATTACGACATATCGAGAGAGTTACTTCCAAAAATTAAAAGTTGCTTAATGAGCTATTTTTATTTATTAAAAAAATAAAAGTAATTACCTTCTTAATAACCTTTTACGTATTTTTTAAATCTAGCAATGGCAGACGCTCGCAATAAAAACGGGATCTGGCTCCGAGGAAATGTAGAGTCCTTGAAATGAAAATCAAATTCTTCCTTATAAGTTCGGAAGACTCCGACAGGAAATTTGCCCCTTTCAAGGACTGTTAAACCGGTTATATTCCCATTCTTATCCAAAGAAAACCGATAATAATATGTAATTTCAATATTTTCTATTAAATAAATTTGGTATAAAATATCAATCCACCGCTTAAGTAGGAGGGTTTGAGGCGCATCTTCCTTAAAAGTTTTCAGACATTTTAGCCAATAGACAAACGCTGATTGATGGCTCTTTTCCTCTTGCTTTGATTGCATTATGAACCTTTAATCAATCTTTCTATTTAAAGGTAGTGCTTCAGGTCATCGACGGTTTGCGCATTTTTATTGACATATCTTATCACCGGATTCTATCCAATTCCATCCTGCTGGTTTTCCCTTAATTTGACACATTTCTACTTTTATTTCATAGAAATACTTTATAGGTATAAAAAGAAAAAATCAAATTAAAAATAGAACGTTCTTGAATGTGGAGGATAATAGAGAATGGTCGAAACAGCCTTAGTGACAGGTGCCGCGGGACACTGCGGAAATTTTATGCTTCGACTCTTGCAAGAGAGAGGCTATAATATAATAGCTACTGATTTAGCGAAAGCTGATCGTGATGAATTATTCATGTGCGGTAAATGGACTGCTAGCGATGCAACAATGGAAGAGCTTTGTAGTAGCGATCAAATTACATATATACAGGCAGATCTTACCGATAAAGAATCTTTAAAACCGCTGTTTGAACATGATATTGACGTGGTATTCAGTATTGCATCGCTCTACGACTACTTTGCACTCCTTGATATTCTACGGAAGATCAATGTTGGTGGTGTACGGAATTTAGCAGAGTTAGCCGTAGATAATGGCGTAAAACATTTCATTCACTGGAGTACGTGTGGAGTCTATGGCGAGCCGAAATACGAGAAAGATGAAAAAGGATACGTCCTTCCCGCTGATGAAACCGCCCCCTACAAACCCCCAAACGCCTATTCCATCTCGAAAATGGAACAAGAACAAATGCTATTTGAATTACATAAAAATCGCGGACTTCCACTGAGTATTATACGCCCTGCACCCATCTATGGCCCATATCAAACGTACGGTGCGTGGCACATGTTCAATCTGGTTCATAAGGTTGGGACTTGTGTAGTTCCAAGTATGTACCCTCGAAAGAAACGATTGCGTATGCCAATGGTCCATGTGGAGGATCTTGTAAGAATTGCTCTCCATATTTATGAGTACAAACCAAAGGAGAAGACTATTGGGGAAGCCTATAATGGAGTATGTAATCAAGGATTCGAGGACGAGTTTATTGAATTTATCTGCGATGTTTTAAATGTTAGATATGTTCGTATACCCACTTGGTGGCCATTCTACAAAGCAGTAGCGAAGTTCGCTTTGTGGATGACCAAAGTTCAGGAAAAACGTGCTCGAAAGAAAGGAGTGCGCCCACGGTTCGAAGCAGCTATGGCTGGATATATAACACATCAGTATTACTTCTCGAATCAAAAAATCAAAGATCTTGGTTATGGATTTCTCTATCCTGGATGGAAAAAAGGCGTTTTAGAGACGATAGTCTGGTATATGGAACAAGGCTGGCTGGAGGATGATATTGAATGATTGGGTTTTTATTTTCGATAATAATACTTGTAATACTCGGGATGTTCATGGCATGGGCGTATAAACGAAAATTACGACAGATCAACAAGGACGCTTCCGTCTTATTCGGCATATTTTTCATGATACTTTTTTGGACGTTTGGAATTTTATTCTATCTCAATGTCTTCAATATCGGTGTATCTGGAGAGAACTTAATGTGGAACTTTCCATTCAACTTCGGAATTAATCCTACCACCGCGAATCTGGATGGTTATGCAATTATCCTCTTCTTATCATACCCACTCTGGTATATGTGGGGCTTAGAAAGAGGCTACCAACTGTGGGGACGCCGTCCTTACCAACAGGGTATGATGTTCATTTTTCGTACGAATAAACCCGAAGATGTGCCTGACGAAAAAACGGGCAAAAAGATGGAGTGAATTAAACACTCAAATATCCTCTTTTTCTTTTTTTATTCAATAAATTAAAATGAGGTGTTTTCTGTATTATCTAAAAGCAGCCCGTATAAATTGAGATGACTACGCCTTGAAAGGTTTCAGATTCATTCGCTACTGCCAAAATCTACAACGAAAGACAATATTTAATTTTAAGAAGTTGCAGAACTTAACGAAAGAAGATCTGGCAGGCGATATCCTAAAAGTTGCAAATGCCATTGAAGTGGCTCCAGTTATGGTCATTCGACACCTCTTGAAATTAGAAGGGTTCTCCAAACGGGCTGTAAAGGAGATTACTGAGGGAAAAGTTCCCCCTCCAGAGCATTTACATGAATCTTTAGAAACTGCGTTACGCAATGATCCGGTATTCTCCCCAAAAGGTATTCAATATTCAAAAAGGCGTGGCAAAATCGGGGAAGATTTAATTGCGGAGTGGCTTGATTCCCAAGCCCTTGAGTACACACGGGACGTAGGACAAGGTGGACCCGATTTAATGCTCAAAACTCCCATTAGGCTTGATATAGTGGGGAAACTCAAGGAATTTAACTGGATCGAATCCAAAGCGAGTTTTGGTGATGCCTTTGCAATCAAGCGTAACAGAGCTCAATTTCGAAAATACGATGAGCTGGGGCGTGGTCTTATCTTTTATTGGTATGGCATCGAACGAAATCAACCTATAGCGTGGGACGTGTTCACATGGAAAGACCTATTCAAACTGGTTGAGCCATCCTTAAAAGCAAAAATTAAGGAATTTATTTCTTTCGTTCCGCTTGAATTCAGATTTTTAATTTCTTGAATTTTTTTAACCAAAAAATAATTTAAAAGAAAGAAAAAGGATAATTTTAATTCATCAATAGAATTTCTTTATGATGAAAATAACAAGAAAGGTGATAAGAATTCTTCTTTTAAATCCAAAAAAGCATGACCGGGGATATCCCGATGAAAGATCCAAGGAAATTATGCTAAAAACCATCAAGTTTTTCGAGAATAAGGGGAAAAAGAAGTTGAAAGAGGATGAATGGAATCGTGTCTGGTACGATGACTTTCTTGAGTTTCAGAAGGAGAATCAAATTTTCGCGGATCTCCTTACGCCCACACCATATGGTGGCGAAAATGCCAGATGGGATGCGTGGAGATTATTTGAATTCAGTGAGATTCTTGGTTTTTATGGATTGGCTTATTGGTACACTTTCCAGGTTTCTATTCTCGGTCTCTGTCCTATCTGGATGAGTAAGAACGAGAAGGCTAAGCGTAGAGCTGCAGAACTTCTTAAGAAGGGGGCAATATTCGCTTTCGGTCTCTCCGAAAGAGAACATGGTGCGGATATATATTCGAGTGACATGAGACTTACTCCAAAAGGTGAGGGAACCTACGTTGCTAATGGAGAGAAATATTAT
Organism: Candidatus Helarchaeota archaeon; assembly: GCA_013375405.1. Next base: position 4,195 of record JABXJU010000163.1, on the reverse strand, counting down.
ATTGGAAATGGAAACAAGGCTGAAATGGTGTCCACGTTCGGTAAAATGTCCAATACCGATGATTACGTGTTTTTTGTAGCTAATTATCAAAATAAACATTATAATTGTGTAAAAAATGTCATAGAGAATCAATCTTATGTATCCAATTATGTGCTCAAAGATTATCCAATAACTGAAGATGATGTCCTTTCAAAGGGAAGGGATGCTTGGAACAGTACTCTCAATACCGTCAATGTTGGAAAGTTTAATCTTGGAACCGCCTCGATCGGTATCTGTACTCATGCATTATATGAAGCCCTTAATCATGCATCACATCGAAAACTCTTTAATCAATATGTGACGGAGTTTCCCCAAATACAGCAGTTGTTTATGGATTCTTGGGCACGCTTGATGGCAATGAAAATTTATTCATTGAGAGCTACTGATTATTTCCGTTCCGCCTCATCTTCAGACAAGCGGTATATTCTCTATAATTCACTGGCGAAGATGAAGGTAACAACCCAGGGTGAGCACGTGATAAGAGATCTCTTTGATATTATTGCTGCGAAAGGTTTTGAAAAAGATACATATTTTTCAGGAGCAGCTGTATCTATTGTAAGCTTGCCGAAACTCGAGGGAACGGTTCACGTGAACATGGCACTTGTTCTCAGATTTATACCCAACTACTTCTTCGATCCTGGCGAATTTCCAACGATTCCACCAAAAATAATGGATATAAAAAGTGATAATTTCAATTGGAATCAGGGACCAACGAAGGGGTTAAGTAAAATAAAGTTCCATGATTACAACATCGCATATGATAGCATTGATCTCCCTAATGTGAATATTTTCAAAGAACAGGTCGCGAGTTTCAAGGATTTCTTGTTCAATACACCAATTGGTGATAAACAGCAAAAAAATATAGACTTCCTTTTGTCAGTGGGTGAACTCTTCACGATGGTTGCTTATGGTCAGCTAATAATTGAAAATTTAAAGCCCTATAATATTGAAGATGATATTACCGAGCAGATTTTCGACTTCATGATTAGAGATTTTTCCCATTATGCACTTGACCTACACTACAAGCGAGCTATTAAGCGGAGGCAGGCGAAAAAATGCCTTCAGATGATCAAAAAACCAGTCAAAGATGAAGAACGTTTCCAAAGGATATTAGAAAATCATGTTTACACATTAGCCGATCTCTATGAAATGAATGAATAATCAATGCTCATGGAAGCCCTCTGGCGAAGGTCACCGCTGCCCTTTAACACAATATAGGTATACAATATGACGATTCCGAACATCAAGAGGGGCATGGTAATGTAGGTGGTCCAGCGGCATAAATCAAGGTCTTGGAAAATTAAGGCGATCGTTAAACTGGCGATCTTTCAATTACTAATAGGAGAAAGATTATTGCGACAATTCCGACAAGAGCGGATTATTAATAACGAGCGTTAAGGCAGGTAAATAAGCACAATTAGAAATGTTTAAGCTATTTTTAAAACGATTTATTGGACTAAAATCATATTAAAAAAAACTATTTCTTCCCTATCCTATTATTACATAGATCCCAATATGAGAGACGAGATGACTTTTTTATCTACCAGTTTATAGATAGCAAAATATTTTAAGGATATATATTATTACTTGATTTATTCAATTCAACAACATTAATATTGTTCTAGAAGAAGAAAAGATGGGGATTTCTTATGTTCGATTTCAGCAATCCACTTGAACTGTCTAATTTCATTTTATTGATATGTAGCCTAATTTTAATGGCAATAGTAGTGATGTTTTCCTTTAAACTATCTAAGGAGCGGGAAGAAGAAACAGAAAAAAGTAATATGCGCACGTGGGGTTACTTTTTCTTACTATTAATATTCGCAACCCTACTCACTTTAACTTGGCGATATTTAATTCCTGGGGATTTGGCTCTAATGCTCTTTGGATATGAACTCACGGTTGTAAATCTCGTAGAAAGAACTGCAAATGCAATCGTCTTTATTGCATGTTTTGTAAGAATATTAGAAATTGAAAAATCGTTAATAAGATTAGAGTGGTATAAAAGGCATTATTTTTCCGCGATAGTTTTTGTAACGATCTTCATCAATATTTTCGTCGATCCAAACACGCTAAAAGAAGCTCTCTCTGTCACTCAATTAGTATTTTTAGCCATACTAGGTCTCGGATATATGGTTTTTCCAATGATTTATTTTTATGTTGCAAGGAAATCTACTGGAGATATAAGAACAAATGCTATAAAAGTGTTCGTAGGCGCAGGATTTATTGCTTTAGGTTTCTTATTTCGCTATCATAACTTAGTAGGATATTTAGGAATGGATCCCCTCTTAGATGGTTTAATCAGATATCTTGCCATTACCGCACCAATTTCCTTAATATTGGGAACGGTTTTCATATTTGATGGGTTTAGAAAGGCTTAACAAGGAAAGATCGACGAGTGAGCTTTAATACTCGAATATCTCAGCAATTGTACCTTTCTTATCGTGAAATCATTTATAAGGACAAAGAATTTCAAGTTCAGAGATGATAATGGAGGAATGTGATTGGTAAAAACGGCGTTAGTGACAGGAGCTGCGGGGCATTGTGGCACCTTTATGGTGCGCATTTTGCGTGAAAAAGGCTATAATGTGATTGCGACTGATCTCACGAAAGCTGAACGGGATGAATTATTCCTAGGCGGCAAATGGACTGCCGATGACGAATTCATGAAAGAATTATTGGGTGAATTTGAATTCGTTACTGCTGACCTCACGGATAAAGAATCTTTAAAACCGTTGTTTGAACATGACATCGATGTGGTGTTTAGTATTGCCAGCCTCTATGATTACTTTGCGCATATTGATGTTCTACGGAAGATAAATGTTGATGGCGTGCGGAATTTAGCAGAATTGGTTTTAGAGAAGGGTTCGGTGAAGCATTTCCTTCAGTGGAGTACCTGTGGTGTATATGGCCAGCCAAAATACAAAAAGGACAAGAAAGGGTATCCCCTCCCCACTGACGAGACAGTCCCCTACAAACCCCCAAATGCTTATTCCGTCTCAAAGATGGAGCAAGAACACATGTTATTCAAATTACATCGAGATCGGGGACTCCCCCTAACGGTCATTCGCCCTGCGCCCATCTATGGACCCTACCAGACGTATGGGGCTTTTCATATGTTTAATTTATTGCATAAACTCGGTATGTGCGTCGTTCCGAGCATTTATCCCCGTAAAAAGCGCCTTAGAATACCAATGGTGCACGTTAAGGATCTAGCACGAGCGGCACTGCATATCTACGAATACCAACCCAAGGAGAAGACAATTGGCGAAGCCTACAATCTGGTCTGCGATGAGGGATTCCAAGATGATTTTATCGAATTCTGCTGTGAAACTCTGAATGTTGGTTACAAGCGCATTCCAATCTGGTGGCCGATGTACATAATGGGGGCAAGGATGGGGATGCTCTTTGCGAGGATCCAAGAGCGCCGGGCTCGAAAAAGAGGGCTACGCCCCCGGTTCGAGGCGTCCATGGCTGGATATGTCCATCATCAATACTACTTCTCAAATCAAAAGATCAAAGATTTGGGTTTCAAGTTTGAATATGAGGGGTGGAAGAAGGGAACTTTAGAGACAATTAATTGGTATCGTGAAATGGGCTGGCTGGAGGATGATATTGAATGATCGGGTTTATTCTCTCAATAATTCTTTTGCTAATTTTAGGGCCGATTATTGCTTGGGCATATAAGAGAAAGTTACGCAAGATCAATAAGGATGCGTCAGTACTCCTCGGCATGTTGATCATGGTGATCTTCTGGGGATTCGGGGCCTTATGCTACTTTAATATCATCAACTTTGGGAGCTTTGGAACGGGACAAGAAATAATGTGGAATTTCCCGTTCAACTTTGGAATTGATCCTACCAATATAAATCTGGATGGTTATGCTATTATCCTGTTCTTATCCTATCCATTTTGGTACCTCTGGGGATTAGAACGCGGCTATGATTGGGTAGGGCGACGCCCCCACCAACAGGGCATTGCATACCTTATGCGGTTCCCCAAAAAGGGTGAGGAGTACCCGAAAGACAGAAAAAAGATGAAATAAAACAATTTTCCCTACTTTTTTATTTTTCGCTCAGGTCAAGCGGAGAGACTATATCTGTCCCGTATTTTTCCTTCATTTCAATTAATTCTTCGCGTTGTTTCTGTAAGATAT
>JABXJU010000421.1 GCA_013375405.1 Candidatus Helarchaeota archaeon | reverse complement strand
CTTTGAAATTTGTAATTCCCAATGTGGATCTTAAAAAGTTCTATAAATTGTGTGCATTTCAAAATATATCAGCTAAGGATATCAGACTTAACGAAAAGACGATCAAATCTTACAAGAAGTTTAGAGATTACCTCTATGGAGGATCCATTAAAGCAGAATCTTATGCCATTTTTATTGAAAAACTTCGAAAGCGTATACTTTCAAAAATAATATCTAAGGAAGATTTATCTCAACTTGATAATAGACCATTTACCCCTTTAATTATTAAGAACTTGCTTGAAAGGAAAAAGCATCAGATTTCATTATCATCGGTAAAAAATCTTCTCTCCTTGTTAATGAAGGTCCATCTCCTTGATCAAATTCCTATCATAAAGATTATTAATATAACAGATGAGGAGGCTCAAGATAAGGAGCTTATCTATCATTATTTATTAAGAAGTAAGGATTTCCTCAGTGTAAAAAAAGTAAAGAAGTATTTTAGGGAGTCTCAGAGAGCCCATAGAATAAATGATTACCTTATAGAACTGTGGATTGATGACAAAATTGATATTAAAGGAATTGATATCCCAAAGGGATTTTGTAGCAACTGTGATTATAAAGATCTATCCCCTGAAGAAGTGAAAGAATATAAATCTGTAGAGACATTTAGAGTAAGAGAAACAGGAAAGCTTAGAGCAAGAATTGCACTTTTTGATAATTATAAATTATATCCGAAAGGGGATTAAAAATCGTAGGATATAATGATATTATAAATGCAATCAACGCAATGGAACATTTTCAATCCGAGAAACCTGAAGTCTTTTACAAAATCAGACAAGCATGGTCACTTGCTCGACCTATTAAAGCTCCTTATCGTGAAGTTAATAGAATCTTAATAAGATCTTCCGAGATTGGAAGAATCTTAAATGAGAAAGAAAGAGAGATGAAAGATACTCTCTATCCAGGAGGAATATATTCAATTTTCAGTGAAAAAACTCAATATGGGATGGGAAAATCTCAATTCGCCTATTTTTTAAAATTGATCTATGAAAATGCGACTCCAAGAGGACTCACCGAATACCATATCTTTGATCCCTCAGATGAGGGTTTTAATGACTTTAACAATCAATTGCGAATCTGCTTTAATAAATGTGATAATAACACAGAATGTTACTTTTTTGTAGATGAGATTGATTTAATTAACGACCCTAAAATAAGCGAAGAGGAGAAGGTTAAATTAATCGAGAGATTTGGAAATATTCTTATTAGGACATCAGAGGAGGCCTATAATAAAGAGCTACCATTCTACATATTTTTAGTACTAAGCAATCGAATTCTCGAAGATTTTGAACGGTTTGCCCCGCACCGCATCAAGAGACGAATTAATCCTTTTCTTAGAGCTGATATTCTTTTCGATGAAGGTGATATCGAGACATTTGCTGTTAATTTTTTTGCTATTCAATGGATATCCAATTATAAAAATATTAGGACAAAATTGAGGGAATAT
>JABXJU010000162.1 GCA_013375405.1 Candidatus Helarchaeota archaeon | reverse complement strand
CCCCTTCAGAGGACTACGCTTAACGTGTGCATTTTGTCAACTGGTCTGTTTTGGGAATAAGAAAGAAACAGCTGAAAATTATAAATTGCTTAAAAACTCTGGGTGCTTGATTCAAGAAGAAGATGGTGATTTTAAAATACTTCCTGCTGATGAAGCAAAAGAATACTTTGAATCCATGAATCCTAAACATCGAAAACTGTATTATCAACCAGTTAAAAAAAGAAAGCAAGAAATACTTGTGCATTAAAATTTCAAATTATAAAAGCTTTTCTTCCTTTTCTTTCTTTCGGCGTTCTGCTTCTTCAAATTCTTTAAACTCTTTTAACTGCTCCTCAGTTAAATCGCGTCCTTCTAGATAAGTGGGTAATTTGGATTCTGTTGGTAGAGCGGTCCTTGGTGCTTCAGCTTTAGGTTTTAATAAACCTTCCATCATGACTTTTCGGGGTTGTGGTACTTCCTGATCTTTAATCTTGAGGAAAGTAGGAAGGTCCTCCTCGGGCTTGGTCGCCGCGGTTGGGCGTTCAAAAAAGCCTCTTGGGCTCGGTTTTTTTGGGACTAAAATAAGTCCTGATTCCTCCCATTCAGCTGCCTTTTCCTTCTCAGCTTGAACATATGACGGTCCTGCCGAAATGAGTTCTTTAAGCCTATCTCGTGCTGATTCTTTTTCGCCGGTAATAACCACTTCATCTGCCGCCCATTCGGCTGCTTTTTCTGTCTCTACTTTTTCGAAGGTTGGTTTTACTTCTCCTGCCTCAACAGGAATGGCAATTCGATCAAAAAAGCCCCGAGGTTCGACTCTTTTTGGCGTAGATACTATCCCCTCGCGTTCCCAATCCTCAGCCATTTGCTGATCAATCTTTTCGAATGTATATCCCTTTACTTCTTGTACTTTTTTCCGTGGTGTTGAAGACCGTGTTTCTGATATAATTGTAGGATCGCTAGCATATTCCTCTGCTTTCTCCCTGTCAATTCGCTCAAACGTAAATCCCGTTTCCTCTAGTGCTTCCGTTTTTGAGGCACTCTTGGGCTTCCCTGAAGGGATTGTCGCGTCCTTTGCCCATGTTTCTTGCATTTCGCCATCTATTTTTTCGTAAGTATATTCATATTGGCGCGCTTCAGATTCTTCGGATGTTGAAGATGGGCTCGGTATGTTGGATGGCATCTCTGCATCTAACCGTTGGAAAGAGGGAATATAAGCCTCCTCCTCACCCATTTCTGGTTGTACTCTAGGTTTGGGTTTCGGCTTGGGGGCCTCTCTCTGAACGGGTAGTTCTTCTATTTCTTCCCGAAATTGAGAATTAATGAAGTTAAAACCCGCAAATTCCCCCTGAATAATTTTATAGGAAAGCAGGGTTTCAATCATCCCATAAAGCTCAATAGGACTCCGTTGAAGTTGGTTTCCAATCGCATTCACTGAAATTTCTCGCCGTGAATTTACAATATTGTAAAGTTGCAGGTATAACCGGCTATTATAGAAATTTTTAACCGATATTATAATTGGGTCTAATTGGGCTGCTTCGGTTTGTTGAAAGATTGTATTAAATTCCTCTAAGAAGGTAACAGGAACATTGAGCTTTCCACTACGTTTAAAATCAGCTTTAGAAATTTTTAGGGAATTTTGAATCTCGATTGCCGCCAGTTTTGCAGCACCGAAGAAGCTGGAATATCTCGGGCTACCATATTGCGCAAACGGTACAATATGTACCTTATAGTTAAAATCAATGAATTTCCGGACTAATTCTTCATATAATCGTTCAGCTAATCCCGGAAGGAGCGAGGTTCCACCCGTTATTAAAATATTTCCCAGCAATGCCTGTTGGATAGAGCTATCATAGCTCGCAATAACGTCAAAAATGGTCTTGTCAAGAGGATCAACAGGTTTATTCTGAGGTGCAAATAAAAATTCAGGAGCGAGAAACCGTTCTACTCCGATTTGAATGATCTCCCCATTTAAAAGGGGATATTTGATCTCACTTCCTCTCCTTTGAGGATCATCCAATTCTTCAGCCGGATTTCGGCTCATATAACAATAAACTTCTTTTATATTCTCTGCTATCATCTCAGTAGATAGTATTGAAGACAGATTTAATCCATCAAAGGCAGCATTTTCTATTAACATTTGGTGCAAGACATTTGTAATGTCATTTCCCCCCAAATCTAGCACACGGACTCCTTCAACCATCAATACACCGTTTACTATAGGCGTTATTTGAGTAAGAAAATGACCAAGATCTATAATAAGGCCCGTCTGTACTCCACTTGCTAAGGAATTCAGTAAAGGTTGAAACGCTGGGACAATTTCGGGGGTATAATAGGTTGAGAATAGATTTGTGCCCAACTGATGTATAATTTCTGAATGAAAGGGTTGTGTAATTAAAATAGTTTGATTTGATAGCGTTACTTTCAAGGAATCAATCGCGGACTCGAATAATTTTCCAAAAAAAAACTCGTCTAGTATGGCTCTTCCGTTATATAACCACTTTAAATCCACGAAATTCCGTAAATACAAAGCTTCATTCCCCAAAAAATACTCCTGTTTCACATCCCTAATTTTAAGCTGCTTGAAAATACTTTTTTTCGTTGTGTAGTCCAGATCTTCCTTTATTTTCCCAAGTATCAAGGGAATATCAAGCCGTGGAGCGTATTCGCCACCGAACCCTAATTTAAGCGCGTAACTTCCTATATCGATTATTAATGGTTTCATATATTGCCCTTCTTGCCCATATTAAGACATCTTATTAAATCTATATGTGTAAATTCACGTTTAAAAAGAATTGTATTCTAGCTTATTACAAATATCTTCTTAAAAACAATAATTATTTCACTAAAAAATTAAATCTTGGAAAGCGAGTTCAATTTATTCTCGAGATATGACATATTCTTCATAATATTTTGGACAATCTCAGTTGAATCGAATGAGTTCATCCGCTCCCCACAGCACCTGAAGCCATTCTCCATGGCTTTAGTGTATTCATACATATTTTTACAACTTTTACAAAGAAATAAACAATCATTTGCCCTGTAAAAATCCATTTCATCTTTTAATCGTCGATGGTTAGATTCTAAATCCTTTTGGATTTTAAACAAAATTTTGATTCGATTGAATTCATAACTGAAAATATTTTCCTTGATTTTCCGAGTTATAAACCCCTCCTGCTCCAAATCATATAAACTGCTCTGGACGGCGTGCTTTGTTCCTAATTCCATTAACCTTTCTAAGGTGCGGGTCTTTTTTATCACCAGACTTAACATATTCTTTTTTATCTCTATATTATCCATTGCTAAGAGCGATAACCCGTACTCTAAGACATCTATAAACGCTTTTGATTCTTTTAATCTCCCATTAAAAGAAAGAGAATCCTCTCGTAATTTTTCTTGTACTTGCGTGTCCAAAACTACAAAACCCTTCCGTAAAATTAGTTCTTACTATATTATAGTACCATAATACTATAAAAATTCATTGCTTAAATCCATCCTCTCCCACTCAAATCTCCTCAAGTTATTTTTCTTAAGTGGAAAATGAAAAAATTTTCCAACTGTTTTCTGTCTGTGAAATAATTCACAACTAGCTAAATATTGATTTATATGAGACAAAAAACTATTTAACTCAAACCATAAAACTCGAAACCTTTGGAGCGGTAAAAGATGGCAACTCTAATACATAAAACGAAGAGTATATGTCCTGAATGTAAAGAGATTATTGATGCGGATTATGTTGAAGAAGATGGGCAAGTCTTCATGCAGAAATCATGTCCTGAGCATGGTTCATTTAAAGATTTAGTTAGTATCAACGCGAAACATTTTCGTTGGATACAACAATTTACTTATAATTCTGAAGCGAAGATGTGCACCCCTCAAGTTGCAGAACCGAAGAAGGGATGTCCCCAGGATTGCGGAATTTGTAGCAACCACAAATCGGCTCCTGCTATTGCCATTTGTGATATTACCTATCGCTGCAATTTGCGATGTCCGGTCTGTTTTGCCGTAGCGGATACTGAAAAAGGGAAGAAAATCGAGCCCTCCTTCGAGGATTTGAAGAGAGTCTATACACATTTCCGAAATATTGAACCGCAGCCTCCAGTGTGTGCTATGTTTAGCGGAGGGGAGCCTACTTTACGTGATGATTTCCCGGATATTCTCCGCATGGCAACAGAGTTAGGGTATGCACAGCGCCAAGTAGCGACAAATGGGATTCGCTTTGCGAAGGACATTGACTATCTCAAAGAGTGTATCGATGCGGGAATGAATACAATGTACCTTCAATTCGATGGGGTTGATGCTGAAGTATATAAGAAAATCCGAGGCGCAGATATTTGGCATCTCAAGCAGAAGCTCGTTGAAAACTGCCGAAAACTGAATTACCCCAATATGGTCCTTACTCCAACCATTGTGAAGGGTTCAAATGACGATCAGGTTACTAAAATTTTTGATTACGCCCTAGAGAATATTGATGTTGTTAATACCGTTTCCTACCAGCCTATAGCGCTCTGCGGCCGCTTTGACCAAGAAAAACTTTTTGCTTTAAGGTATACATCCTCTCATATCCTTGATGCTTTGAATAAACACACGAACGGGGAGACCGGTTGGATGTATCCTATGGTTGCGCTAAGCAAATTCGCAAAAGTGGCTTCATGGTTGAATAATATCGACGATGTGCTAGAACTAACATGTCATGGAATTTGTGGCTACGGAAGTTTTATCTTTTACGATAAGAAGACGAAAAAAATCCGGGATATGACCAAGCTCTTCGACGTCCCGAAATTCATCCGTCTTACGGATAAATGGTATAATCGCATCATGAATAAGCAAAAGGGGCGTAAATACAAAGACGTTTTCAATTTCGGACCCCTAAGTCGTGGCATCGGAGCCCTATTGGATAAAGGTGATGAGACAGCGGATAGGGTTCGGTTTGCTGCAGAATTAATGACCACTCTAAAGAATCCCCTCGTCGATGGCATAGGAAATTTTGTTCAACGAGCCCGACTCTTTCTTGGAACTATGATCAATAGTTCTAGACAGTCTTCCGCTGATTACCTTATCAAAGGGGATAATTTACTAGTAGCACTTATGCATTTTCAAGATGGGTATAATTTTGATGTCGAACGGGCCTCCAGATGCCTAGTACATTACGGGTACATCGATCCGAAGACGAACAAAGTTATGGCGGTACCATTCTGTCCAATGAATGCTGTCCACCGCCAACGAATAGAGAACGAATTATTAATGGCTCAAGCTGTTTCAAAAGAAGAAGAGGTAGAAACTCCGGTCCCAAAACTTCATTCCTAAACTAATTTTCTATTTTTAAACTGTTTTTTTCTATATTTCTTTCGGTGGGACAAAGAAATCCTTTGATATGACTATAAGTTCCCCCTATTTTATTGCTATAAAATAATTTACAAATAATTAAGTAAGAATTTAAAAGAAACGATGAGGTATCCTATTAAAACAACTAAAAGAAATAACTTGAGTTGGTTAGAAATGGCTGATGGTTTAATTCATTCAACAAAGAGTATTTGCCCAGAATGTCAGCAGATATTAAATGCAGATTACATTGAAGAAAATGGGCAAGTTTTCATGGTAAAAGAATGTAAAGATCATGGAAAGTTTAAAGATCTCATATCCATTAATGCTACGCATTTCCGATGGATTCAACAATATACGTTCAACTCAGATGCGAAAATAAAAAATCCTCAAGCTAAAAGTTTAAAAGGATGTCCTCATGACTGCGGAGTTTGCCCACAACACGTAAATTCTCCTGCAATTGCAATTGTTGATATTACATATCGCTGCAATTTAAAGTGTCCTGTCTGCTATGCCGCAGCCTTGAATGAACGAGGGAAAAATATTGAGCCTAGTATGGAAGATTTAAGAAAAATTTACACTCATTTTCGAGAAAACTTAGAGCAACCTCCCGTTTGTTGTATGTATGCAGGTGGTGAGCCGACTGTCCGGGATGATTTACCTGATATTATCCGAATGACCACGGAACTTGGATATATTCAACGCCAAGTTGCCTCAAATGGGATCCGCTTTGCAAAAGATATTAATTACCTCCAGGAATGTGTAGATGCTGGGTTGAACGCAATTTACCTTCAATTTGATGGCACTAATGATGAGGTTTATATGAAAACGAGAAATGCGAAATTATGGGCCTTAAAACAGAAGGTCATTGAGAACTGTCGTGAAATAAACTTTCCCAATGTCTGCCTCGTCCCAACCGTTGCCAAAGGTGTTAATGACAATCAAGTTAGTAACATTGTCGATTACGCAATTGACAATATCGATGTTATTAGCGTGATTTCCTTTCAGCCCATCTCCTTCTGTGGGCGCGTTGAGGACAAAGAACTCAAGAACTTACGGTATACATCATCTCATTTAATGAAGGCAATTGATGATTATACGCACGGGGAGACTGGTTGGATGTATCCCATGCCAGCTCTTGCTAAATTCTCAAAAATTGCCTCATGGATCAGTGGACAACGCGAAACCCTCGAAATCACTTGCAATGCGAACTGCGGGTTCGGAAGTTTTGTATTTATTGATCCAAAGACAAAAAAAATGCGTGACATCACGAAATTATTCGATGTCCCGAAGTTCATTCGGGTGTCCGAAAAATGGTATAATCGTTTATTAGCAAAGCGAACAGGCAAGATAAGAAGATATAAGGATATTTTCAATCTCGGTCTAATAAGCCGTACCATTGGGGAGGTTTTAGATCGAAGCGAAGAAACCGTAGAAAAAGCACGATTAGTTGCAGAATTGCTCACCTGTATGAAAAATCCTTTTACCGATGGAGTTGATAATTTCGTCAAGCGGGCTGAATTATTCATCAGAACAATGCTTACCAGCAGCCGTGAGACATCTGCCGACTGGCTCGTAAAGGGTTCAAATTTATTATTGGCGATGATGCACTTCCAAGATGGATATAACATGGATGTCGAACGGACATCCCGATGCCTAGTGCATTACGGATATGTTTCTCCAAAAACTGGTCAAGTTATGGCTGTTCCTTTCTGCACCATGAACACAATTCACCGCCCACGTATTGAAAACGAACTATTAATGGCTCAAGCCATCACGAAAGAGGAAAAGAAAGAAATACCCGCCCCTAAACTTTATTCTTAAACCTTTTTATTCTGTTAAATTAGTCCTTTTTTTCTCTTCCAAGCAGGTTTACTTATCCTAGGATAAGTCCTTTTTATAATTAATTTGAAGGTTATAGGATATATTTAATGAGATTAAAGAGGTCCTTAGTAAATGCAGGAAGCAAATCATTGATTTTGTGGAAATTTTCATGTACTTTCGTAAAGAACACTAGGTAAAAGTGGGTTTTTAAATAATTAATATGTTTAAAGAAAAGCCAGCCCTGCATTTCCACTTCAATCGTATCAGGTACAAAAAGTTCATATTTACTGAGTTTTTCAAGCATATTGACAAAGTAAGGACCGCAAATATGACATACATTCTTGCTTTGCGAATCTATATAACTCTCTGCAATGACTAGCACGTTATCATCAAGTAGCATAATTGCAGAGCTTTCTGTTTTTTGCATAAATTCTTTAAGTACTTCCTGAATGATTTCTCCCTTCGGCAAAACTTTCAGGGTGCCTTTGACAAAGGCCCTACTCAATGATTCGAAATCATAAACGCTAGTCTCATGAAATGTAAGATCCACGAATTTTACCAATTCGGAAAAGAGTCCCTTCAGCGTTTGGACTTTCTTTTTCAAATCTGGAAGATCTTTAATATAGGGATCCGACTTATGGAGTAAGATCTCGATATGAGGATATTGGTCAGGATTAATTTTTTCGAAAACTTCAAGGATATTCAGGAAATATTCGACGGATTCTGTAAACCGATTCGTATCTTGGACGTCAATCACATAAAAAAGTAGATCGGTACCAATAAAAAATTTTTCCTTAGATAAATACTCGATACGATATTGTTCTTGTCCCCCCATATCCCAGATCTTAATAGGCAGTCCAAGGATATTGAAATCAGTTCTTGTGAATCTAATAGTTGGTTTAATATTAGCAATTTGCGCGAATTTCCCCTCTAGTGTGTAGAGAATCGAGGTTTTTCCGCTATTATCCAATCCAATAAAGACCGTTTTTATAATAGGTTCACTCATGCTATTTTCACTCATCTTTGAAGATCATTCCTAGAATGGCAAATTCCTTTTTAAATTATACAATAATAACAATGGTAGGTAAAAGTAGTTTCTTTGTGATCGAATGGCGGAGAAAGAGAAGCAACCGTATGAGGAATTGTTCAATAAGAAGGCACGCCTCAACGTGATAAAACAAGGTATTCTAAGTTATCTCAATAGCGTCGAAGAAAGCAGAAGGGACACAATTTCCCGTAAAATTAATGATTTGAAAATAGAAGAAAACCCCTATGAAGTTTATCGAGGGGGAGAGAGCAAGAAAATCTTAGTTCAACCCACTAATGATGAAATTACCTATTGCCTAAACTTTCTAAAGGACAAAGGCCTCATTGATTATGAGGAAAATCGTAAAATCTGGATTAATACCGCGAAGGAAGGGGCGCAGAAAAAAATTCCAACATTAGATGATTTCCTTAATAATGAATAATATTTTTAGCGTGAAGAGGTTAATTTTATGTCCCGTAGTTATGATTTAATAATTGTAGGTGCTGGCGCCGCCGGATTAGCCGCGGGTATCTACGCAGGTCGCTATGGATTGAAAACTGCAATCTTTGATAAGGTTATGGCTGGGGGAGAGTTAGCCCTTACTCCCTTAATTGAAAACTATCCTGGCTTTAAAGCAATTGCTGGACCTGAATTAGTGGATCTCATGAAAGAACATGCTGAAGTCGCGGGTGCCGACGTGCGAGAAGTGGAAGAAGTAGTGGATATTCAAAAAAATGGGGCGATTTTCCGTGTTCTAACAGTAAATAATGAGGAATTTACTGCGAAAGCCATAATCCTTACCGTCGGTTCAGAGCCACGGAAACTCGAGGTTCCCGGAGAAGTCGATTTTATCGGGAGAGGCGTAAGCTATTGTGCAATGTGCGATGCCCCTTTTTTTAAGCATAAAAAGGTCCTCGTAGTAGGTGGGGGTAACACTGCGGTAGTCAGTGCTAAATACCTTTCGGATTTAGAATCCGACGTCAGCTTGGTTCATCGACGAGGGACCACACGAGGTGAAGAGACCATCAAACAGGAATTAATAAAGCAGAATGTTAAGTTTCTATGGAATACTACGGTGAAAGAAATTAAAGGTACTGAGAAGGTCAAAGCAGTTACAATTGATACTCAAGGTGAAACACGAGATATCGAGACTGATGGAATTTTCATTCATATTGGTGATAATCCTAATAACGAATTAGCTAAAAAGTTAGGACTTAACCTAGATTCAGAGGGATTTGTAGTTGTGAACAATCACGCTGAAACAAATATCGAGGGCATTTTTGCCGCAGGGGATATTACTGGTGGAATTCTCCAAGTCTCAACCGCAGTGGGTGAGGGCACCATCGCCGCGGTTAATGCCTACCTTTACATCAAAGGTGGCTGGTACGGCGAGAAAAAAACCAAGGGCTGGAGTGATTAAAATTACTTATTTTATTTTAAATACCCCTATTATTGTCTCATAGATCTCTATTTTCAAGCCTATTGCTCCCTATTACTGGAGGCATCAATTAATTTTATCTGGCTCATTCATTTTTCTATCCTTTTTAATAACGAACATTTAATTAGAATTGATAATTGCATGAGCTCTGCAAGAAGCTCCCGATCCCCATCTGCTAATGCTACATCAACAAATTTTTCAAGTATTTGCAAGGCTGGAACCCAATTTTCTTCTATTTTCCTAGTTTTGAATTCCCTCATTAGATAGTTCAATTGGTTCCGCATTTCATGCGCAGAATTTCTGGCAATCATGGCATTAAAGAGGGCATATTGCTCCTCTATAGGAAGATCTTTTAGTTCCATGACATAGTTTAGCCTTTCCTCTCTTGGAAACATTTGCGATACCGATGGGAATGCCTTCAGAATTGCGGTAAAAACTCCATAGAGATGGAGAAAGGTGAATCCTTCTACTTGCCCTGCATAATTTTGGTAAGGGGGGGCAAGCGAGGAATCAGATAGGTCAATAGGATTATACTCTATAGTTTGGTAATCATCATTATCGAGTGAAATATACATGGAGGTTAATGGTTCAATTTCAGTCCCGCATTTCTGACAAAAGAGATTGGTTG
>JABXJU010000420.1 GCA_013375405.1 Candidatus Helarchaeota archaeon | reverse complement strand
TTGCACTTCCCAAAAATAATTTTTGCAATCTTTCAGGGGTTGACAAAGATTTCTTTTACAAAAAAGGGGTTCACAAAGAAGTTTTGTTCACAAAGAAATTTTTTACACTTTTCAAAAAGAGTTTTTTTAAAAAAAATTTAAGAAATATATGAAATATAATATAGAAAATCAGTTAAAATAAGTTATCAAGAATATTTTTCTCCCTATTTTAACGCCAATAAGTACTAGTTAAAAATAGGAAACCAAGCATAATTTTTCTCCTATAATACTCAATTATCTTAGTTTTTTTCGATAATACTCCATTATCTTAGTTTTAATGTCTGTATTTTTGGGCATTTTCTCCATTTCCTTATGTAATTGTTTCTCCATTAATAACAAGTGATGTGGTTTTTATGCCTTTTGGCAATTCAACTTCAACGTGGGAGGGTTTAGGAACGATCTGAACTTTTAAAGAGTCCGCTTCGAGGTGTGCCATGATCTTTACACGTTGCTCCTTGTCATAAATAGTGTAAGAGGCATTTCCGTTTTGATCTGGGTAGATCCTTAATAATAACCAATCATCAGTCAATTCATCAGTGCATTGAACCTCCGGTCCAAGTGGAAGGATGGTTCCTGCTCGAACGTAGATTGGAATGGTTTCTATATCTGCAGTTCGAGTTATCCAAGTAGGACCAGTTAGTTGTTCTCCCGTCCAATAATCAAACCATGAACCCTCTGGGATATATACTCGGCGAGTATTATTTTTCGTTAAAATAGGGGCGATCAAGAGATTACTCCCGGAAAGGAATTGATCTTCGATATTATATACCGTTGGATCATCAAATTCAAGTGCTAAATGCCGTAGAATGGGTAAACCTTGGCTTGCGGCGATTTGGGACTCAGTATAGAGGTAAGGGATTAACTGATACCGAAAATTAAGATAATTGCGCACGATGTTCTGGGTCTTGGGTTCGTAATTCCACGGTTCTCGATACCGTGGAGGATTGCCATGGTAACGGATATGGGATTGGAAGATGGATAGCTGAGTCCAGCGAATATAAAGGTCATCGGTGGGAGTTCCAACAAACCCTCCAGTATCTTGACTCCAAAACGTGAAGCCACAAAGACCTAGACTGAGGCCCCCGCGTAATGAGCAGAGCATGTTTTCAAAGTTGGACGAGTTATCACCAGACCAATGGACTGGATAACGTTGGGAGCCAGCATAAGCACTTCGAGCCCAAATTATCCCTTCGCCAAATGTTTTCTCAGTAATTTCAAAGGCAGCCTTATTATATAGCAAGGGGAAAAGGTTATGCATTTGTCGTCCAGAATATTTCTGGAATTTAGTAGGGGGTTCAATTCCTTCTCCAAAATCTGCCTTAATAACAGATGCACCCAAGTCGAATAAATTCTTTAATTTCTCTTGATACCAAGTAACCGCCTCAGGATTCGAAAAGTCAATGGCATGAGCGGGAGAACTGAGGAGGAAAATAAAAGGACCTTTGTTTTTGC
>JABXJU010000161.1 GCA_013375405.1 Candidatus Helarchaeota archaeon | reverse complement strand
GAACTCGGATTTTAACTGTTAGCGAACAAATTGAACTAAAAGATGAAATTGTTCCGATTGAAGAAGTCAATGCTATCATAGACCAATTTAATGATTTTGCTGTGGTTCCATGTCCATGTCGAAATAAAGAGGAGATCAATGGTACAAGACAGTGTAAGGATAAATATCCAATTCACAATTGTTTGGTTGTGGGACCTTTTGCTCAGGCAACAGTAGAATGGGGAGATCCCGTCATTAAGGCAATAAATAGGGAAAATGCAAAGAAGCTCGTAAAAGAAGCATCAGAACTTGGACTTGTACATACCACTGACAACAAAGGTACCAATGTTCGACTTATATGTTCATGTTGCGAGTGTTGTTGTGCCCTACTAAGTGGGTTAACCAAATTAGATAATCCAAGAGCTATTGGAAGAGCAAATTATGTCGCAAAGGTGTACGAACAAAAGTGTGTCGGATGTGGTACTTGTATAGACCGTTGTAAATTTAGAGCTATTACCTTAGACGATATCTCCGTAATTAATATCGATAAATGCATGGGGTGTGGATTATGTGCTGTAACCTGCCCTGAAGAAGCCATAAAGATGAAACGATATGAACGAGAAGAAATTCCCTTGGACAGAGAAGAAATTGAGATTTTATGAAAGTAAATAATCTTACCCTTATCATATAACAAGATTTTTTTAGCCTTCAGTTGTTTAAAAATGATTTACTAAAAAGGTAATTTAGAGTACTCGAAAGGATAAAATAGTCTAGCTAAAAAGTTAAGTTATGCGAAAATCAGATTTAGACTTCTTCTTTAATCCCGAGTCAATTGCGATCATCGGGGCGAGTGAAACACCAGGCTTTGGGGTGTTCACGACACAGCATTTACTTGGTTCTGACTTCAAAACTTTTCCAGTTCACATTAAAAGAGAGACAGTATTCGGACATAAAGCTTACAAAAACATCAAAACAATTCCTGAAGAAGTGGAATTAGCGATATTACTCGTGCCTACGCCCCAAGTACTCTCTGTAGTCCAAGATTGCATTGAGAAAGGGGTGAAAGGAATTATTATTGAGAGCGCGGGATTTGCAGAAACCGGACGCGATGATTTTCGAGAGATTCAACAGCAGATTGCGTCCTTAGCAAAAACAACAGGAGTCCGAATTATTGGGCCGAATTGTTTAGGAGTTACAAACGTTTATACAAAATTCACGTCCGCGGAAACCGATTTCTCAAACGTACGGGAAGGAAATATTTCGATCATTGCGCAATCAGGCGTTCTTGGGAATATCATTTTAGATTGGTCTTTTTATGAGGGAATCGGGTTCTCGAAAGTTATTACTCTCGGAAATAAATTGGATGTAGATGAAATTGATTGTTTAAAATACCTAAAAGATGATGCTTCAACAGAAGTAATTTGTTTATACTTAGAAGAAATTCGAGATCGCGCCAAATTTCTGAATTTAGCCAAGGAAATAACGAAAATAAAACCAATTCTCGTTGTTAAAAGTGGGCGAACCCCCTCTGGAGCAAAAGCTGCTTTAAGCCACACCGCAAGCATTGCAGGAGATGATAAATTGTATGATGCGGTCTTCAAACAAGCGGGGATGATTCGAGCCAATAACTTCTATGAGATGTTTGATTTTGCTAAGGGTTTCTCTATGCAGCCACTCCCCAAAGGAAATCGAATTGCAATAATTACCTCCTCAGGCAGTTTGGGAATTCTAGCAAGTGATGCAATTGAACAGCAGGGCTTGACTCTTGCCACCCTTACGGAACAAACAGTTACGCAGATGCAACAAAATGCGCCAGATTGGGTGTCATTAAAAAATCCAGTTGATCTAGGACCTGCTCAGCTTATGATAGTAAACGATTGCATTAAAGCATTACTCCAAGATGAGAATGTAGATGCTTTACTCTGGATTATAATCATTCCAGAGCGTGTTATTAAAATGTTTGACTTTCCACTTCGAGCGCCAGCGAAGCTTGTGCAAAAATATGGAATGCAAGCAGGCAAACCTGTCATTGTAACTACCTTCAGCAGCCCTTGGTTGCAACAGTTACTACATCAAAAATTTGATAAATTTCAGATTCCTATCACTACTTCAATTCAAAATTCGGTGAGAACTCTTGCAAAAATGCGCCAGTATCATAAATTTAAAGAAAAACTCTCATAATTTTTAATTTAATAATTAAGGAATGCTTTTATTTTAGTTAAAAAGTATAGAATATGAACTGACATTGGAATGGATGATTAAAGATGAGCGAAGATTTTAATGCCCTTGAAAAGGCTATCATTGAAATTGAACCAGATAAGGCAGAAACGTTAGCGAAACAGATTGTGGACTCAAATGCTGATCCCAAAAAGCTTGTGACTACAATATCAAAAGCTTTAGAAATAGTGGGGAAAAAATTTCAAAATGAAGAATATTATTTACCAGAATTGGTGATGGCTGGAGAGATTTCTAAGTCAATTCTCGCAATCGCAGAGCCTATTCTTAAGAGTGAGGAACAAGGTCCTAAAGTTAGCATCGTAGTAGGGACGGTTCAAGGTGATTTGCATGATCTAGGGAAAAATATTTTTGTTACCTTTGCAAGCAGTGCGGGGTTCAATGTAATTGACTTAGGAAACGATGTAAGTGTTGATAGATTTATAGAAGCCGTAAAAGGCGAAAAGGCGAGGATTTTAGGATTGTCTTGCCTACTTACAGCGACTGATAAAGAATTATCGAAGGTAATTGAGGCTTTAAAAAAAGAAAATATTCGTGAGAAAGTAATGGTGATAATTGGGGGTGCGGCGATTACTGAAGAACTCGTTAAGGAGGTAGGGGGCGATGCTTTTGCACCTGATGCAATCACTGGTTTAGAACAAATCAAAGAATGGTTATGAGATGAAATTCAAAATCAATGGTACAGAACAAGCCTAAATTCAAAATTATGGAATAGAAGTGGGATGATATACAATATCTTTTTTATTCATAAGGGACGGGGATTAAATTTATTACAGCATAGTTTCTCAGGGAGCAAATTAGATGAGGATTTAGTATCGGGATTTATTTCAGCTCTAATTTCATTTATTGACGCACTTCAACCGCCAACAGAAGATTATCAACAAGAAAAGCTAATTAGAACTGTTGATCGGGGCGATTTTAAAATTTTAATTGAAACTGGCGAAACAGTAATGGGCATTTTATTTGTAAATATTGAAAAAGTTGAAGTGAGAAAAAAACTACGAGAAATTATTAAACAATTTGAACAAAAATTTAAACTTAAAGACTGGGCAGGCACGATTGAGGTTGATAAATACGAATCCTTCAAGGAAATCATTTTCAAAAAGTTCGCCACGGAAATCATTCAAATTTCTGATGTACCGAATTTAACACCATTCGTGAATGAATTTTTTAAAACCCATGATGAACTCGATCTTTTGGGAGAACTCAACCTATCTGCAGGACTTCTTGAATTATTGATGAGAATTGATGGCACATCAGATGTGCAAGAAATCGCAAATCGCTTGGAATGCCCTGTCGAGGAGGCAATTGAAAAAATTGGATATTTATTTGAATTAGGGGATTTTATTACAATAGAATCGCCTGTTAATGAAACGGATATTTATGTACTAACCCCCGAAGCAATGCCAGTCTTTCGTATGAACACTTATGAGCGAGAAACTATTGTAAATCTGTTTGGATCTGACGGGATCGATATCCTCTTAAATATAGATAGTTCTCGAAGTGTTCAGGGAATCCAAAAGAAAACTAATATCGATCTTGAAAAAATTAAAGAAGTATTGCGGTTTAGTTCTATGGAGCAGTTAATTAAACGGGTTCGGGTTCATCCCATTATTCGAGAATCCGTGGATCTCGCAACCATCACATTTGATAAAGAATTATCCTCAATATTTAAGAAAATCATGGGATTATGTGATGGAAATCACTCACTCCGCGAAATTGCTAAAAATTTAAATGTTCCTATCCCCGTCATTACTGGATTTCTCGTTACTTTAGGTGATCATGTTGAGTGGTCAAAGAAATAGAGAATTTTTAATCTCTAATTCTTGATTCTGCGAAATTGCTATTATTCTAATAGAGACTAACCTGTGGGTTATCCCATAAGTTTAAATAGATTGATCTTAAACCTAAAACAGAATTATAATAGTTAAATTTCTTCTTTTAGAGTTTGAAATTTCTATTAAAGAAGTTGAGAGATCTAATTTATAAAATTTAATTCTTATAATAACTAAAAAAAAAATGGTGAAAAATATGAGTAATAGACGTGATGACCGAGGTAGAGAATTGCACAAAGTTACTTGCGCAGATTGTGGCCAAGAAACCGAAGTGCCCTTCAAACCAGATGGTTCAAGACCTGTTTATTGCAGGGAATGTTATAGAAAAAGAAGGCCCCGGCGATATTAAAAGGATAATTGTAAAGAAAAAGTTGGAATTGTGAGAACCCTCGATAAACCCCCCGATTAACTTAACCCTAATCTTTCAACTTTATCTTTAAACAGGTTCTTTCGTGCTTTTTTTATTTAAAAACGTATAATCTGCCATTCAATCATCTCAAATCATCTTTTTATTTTTATTTTCATAATAATTTTAAAGTGAAGCATGATTAAGCTTGAAAATGCAATTAAAATATCTTTTAAGCATTGGATTGTTGAATTAGATGCGCAATGTGTGCGCGCGATGCATTTGTTCGTAGTGAAACACGGGAGAAATGTGTTCGTGAGGCTTGAAATCCTTGTTTTTGGAGATTCTGAATGAGTTTTTCCATAGGAATAGGACTTATTTTATACTGTTTACAAAGCCGATGGATGTTATGGTAAGTGATAGGACTTGCAGCTTCTTCAAGAATAAATTGTACCATTTTTGAAATTCGCTTTTTTGTTCCTAACTGAAGTTTGGCATTTCGCATCAATAGCTTCTCACAAAAAGAGGAATTAAACAGTTTTCCCAACCACAAAGGGCCAGCATAATCGAGTGATGCGCCGCAATCAGGGCATTCAGGCGATTGAGCCAACAAATTACTTATTGGTGATCGATAACCACATTGAAAACAATGGATAATGTAGCCAAGCTGTTGAAGGACGGCATCTGTCTTGAGTGCGCCCGAGTGAAGAAGGGCATAGATACGAATATAATGATCAATACTATAGCAAAGGAGGGGTTCTATAGCAATTTCATATTTAGCTGCAGTTGTAATTAACGAATTAAGACATAGACGAACCGCCAATTCATGACAATATTCCGTACGAAGGGGACGACCGCCATATTTTCGAAGGCATGCTTGAGGACTAACCCCACAGAGAGGCGCCATATCTGTTGCCGTTAGGCAAATTAACCCTGACTTCATTTTTAAAGCGCAGATTGCAGAATCTATAAAACGAGATGGAGATCCAAATGGATCTACATCAATCACATCGACTCGTTGCCCACGCTTTGCAAAAGTATTTAAAAAGCCTATTGCATCCTCATTTTGGATTCCAATACTGTCGGATAATTGGTTTAATTCTAAATTATGTTCCATCAGCGTATATGCAGTGGACGACGCATCGTTCATGATAATGCGTTCAATATTAGCAAGTTCCAACCGAAACCGGATTCCACGGACACCAGTGGCGGCAAGAGGAAGTAAGATCGTGAGGGAATGTCCCTGCTGCTCCTGATAGGTTTTTACAGCAAGAATTGCTATATCTCTATTAAACTCCATAAGAAAGTTATAGAAAACAGGAGCATCTGTTGGCACTCGATATTGGTTCATATCCGGGATTTCAAGGTGAGCTGCGCCTTCTGTAATGGCAATTAGTGGAAAAGAAAATTTTTTCATTTTAAGAATCAATAAGCTTCTATTCAAAATAATTTTTAATTGTTTATCCGAAAATATTCTTTATGTCAAAAGTGGATATTGTTGAAGAGCTCACTAGAAAAGTGAAAAAATTTGCGTTGAATTTGGATTTAGATATTGTTGGAGTTGCAAGTGCGGATAATGAACTTTTTTTAGAAGCGCCAATTGAACATAGACCAAAAGAAGTCTTAGAAGGAGCCAAGTCAGTAATTGTTACTGGAAAAACCATGCCACGCGGTACTTTTAAACTCAAGCATCATCATTATAATACAGTTCATAGACTTTATCATAGCCTATATAAGTTCTTGGACATATGTGGAACAAGGATATCAGATTTTATCGAAAATGAAGGATATTATGCAATCCCAATTCCGGCATATATTCCCCTCGTATTTAATAATTTATTACCCTGGGGGATTATTTCATTAAAACATGCGGCAGTAGCTGCAGGTTTAGGACAAATAGCTAAAAATGGGTTGTTCATCCATCCAAAATATGGAACTCTAATACGATTATCCGCCATAATAACAACGGCAGAACTAACTCCTGATCCTAGGTTTGAGGGAGAAGAAATCTGCCATGATTGTAATTTATGTATCGAGAATTGTCCAGCAAAGGCATTTAATAAAAAAGGGCAGTTCCAAAAGTTAGGCTGTCTTCGAGACGTAGTGAAGCATGGTCTTAACGTCTTTCATCCTTATGATAAACATTACGTGCAGAATCTCGAATTGGTTACAAATACGATGTTTGTGGAATATGCCGTGGGTTGTACGAAGTGTTTAGAAGTATGTCCTGTTAATAAGGCCCCACTAAAGAAAAAATAAATAATAAAACACATTAGTTGAGTGGATTTATTTGAAGTACTTAGTCATTCAAGGATTTGAAAAATTAGAAGGAATAAATAACTATAAACTAAATTTATTGCCTTTTCCCCAAGAATTAGGAGAAATTACTGGATTTTATAAATTAGGAGAAGAACTTGGCGTATTTTTTGAGGATGTGGCCCCCGAATCCGAAGAGGTAATTATCGAAGTCATGACAGAAGAATTATCTACAATTGGAAAATTATCTTGTAAAAAAATAAAGGGCATACTTCCCCAAGAACTTAAATCATTCGAACCCTCAAACCAAAAGGTCATCGATGAAACTTATGCACTCTATTATCAAGAAGGTCTTTTAGTAATCATGGCGTTTGCTGATAAGGGGATTTATTATGGAGCTCTTACCTTCTTACAGTTGATTAAACTAACAGATGATGGATTTGTTGTTCCTGAATTAGAAATATTTGATTATCCTGCGTATGAAATCAGGTGCATAACGGATCAAACCAGCAGAAATCAGATCCCTACAGTCGAAAATATGAAAAATGTTGTGAAGTTCCTAAGTAAATTCAAGATAAACTACCATTTTTTCTATATGGAGGATAGTTTCAATTTTAAGAAATATCCGGATATCGGAAAAACGAGAGGCGGATATACTGCAGAAGAAATAAAGGAAATCCAAGAACATGCCAAGCGATACTTTATTGAAATTATTCCCATTTTTAATTCGTTTGGGCATGTTGATAATATTATAATGACCAACTATCCAAAATATGCTCATTTAGGAGAGTTTCCTGGAGCTGGTACGTATGATGTGGGAAATCCAGAAGTAAAATCATTCGTAGAAGATTTGAACAAAGAGCTATGTTCTGCCTTTGATTCAAAGTATTTCCACCTCGGGTTGGATGAGACATTCGATTTTGGAAAATATAACACAAAACAGATTATAAAAGAGAAAGGTAAAGACAAGGTGATGCTAGATTTTTATGAATTTTTAATTGATTCTGTGAAAAAATTAGGGAAAGACAAAATCTTTTGTTATCATGATAACGTATTGGGGGAAAAATACCTTCTAGAAAACCTCCCAAAAGATTTAATCATTTTCTATTGGGACTATTGGCTAAAAACTTGGTTCATTTTTCCAAAGAAGAAATACAAGAAGGCGAAAAAACTTCGAGATCGTGGATTTCCTGTGATTCTTAGCCCAACATTGTATGATCATACAAGAAATTTTCCTGATACGAAACGGACGATAGAAAATGTAGTCACAATGGCACAGTATGGTTTAGAAATCGAATCTTTAGGAATTGCAACATCAGTATGGGGCGATTTTTTAAATGAGAATCTTAGAGAGAATAACTATTTCGGCTATCTGGTGACAGCAGAGGCAGCGTGGTCTCCCGAAAAATGGGATGATGCCCGATTTAAGGAAAATTTTGCTTGGTTTTTTTATGGGCTAGATAATTTGGAAATTATTAGAGCAATAGAAAATTTGAACGCTTACAATGATCACCATTCAATGTATCCCTTGAAATTTTTTTGCCATATCTGGCGGCATCCTTTTCCTGGGAAAAAAATTAAACCGAAAGTCAAAAAGCTAAATGATATTCTCCAAAAGAGTGAAGAAGCCTTACAAATACTTGGAAAGTTAAAGCTGAAAGTAAAAAGAAACGAAGATAATTTAGATTATCTGGCGTATGCGGCAAAACTTGGTATCTATCTAGGTAAAAAATATCAAATTTCTATTGAAGTACAAAAGAAATTGAATAAAGGAAAAGAATTTTATAATTCTGCGGAACTAATTGAAAGAATTACCTATTTAAAGGATTATATTGAGGCACTGAAAAAGGATTATGAAGAACTATGGTTAAGATTTGCGAAACCAAACGGGTTGGAACTTATTCTTGAAAATTTTGATGCAGCAATCTTCTTTTATGAGCAAAAAATTCAAGAGATAAAGGATGGAATCACTTGGAAGAACCCATTCTTAAAAGCAGAATTTATTACCGCTCGGAAAAAAGTAAAGATGGGCAATCCCGTTTTCCTGAGAAAAAAATTTTCTATTAAAAAGCCAATTAAAAGATGTCACATCCAAGGAATGTGCGATATGCTAATGCATCTCTATTTGAATGGGGAAAAACTTGGTGAGATTGTAAGCAAGATGTCACTCGCCGTTGAGCCAATAAAACAACGAATCCAATTGTTTGTTGTGACAGATAAAATAAATGAGGGAAATAATGTAATTGGTGCGGAATGTCATAATTATTTAATTTCAAGAGTAGCTGGAAATATTTACTTAGAAATTGAGTATGAAACTGGTGAAAAGGAAATTATTATAACCAACTCAGATTGGAAAGCAAATCACGTGCTTGAATCAAATTGGTTAAATTTGGAATTCGATGATTCCCACTGGAAGAATGCAAAAAGTTTGGGTGCACCTCCTACAATTAGCGGACATGTCACCCAGCCCCATATTTCAGCTGGAATAAAGTCTCAAGATTCATGCTTCTACGGTATCGACACCTTTGTTAAGGGAATAATACCTTGGGTACCGCTTTTTTTAGGACCGCTAGCGAAGAAAATAGTAGGCTTGGATATTTTTTAAAAGTATAGAAGAATACAAAAAATGTCAAAGCCGCGAGTTAATCCCCATATTGTTATTGCAGTTGGGGTTCTAGGAACCTCTTTCGCGGCCATATTTGTGAGATGGTCGTCGTCACCACCCCTACTTTTAGCCTTTTATCGCTTGCTTTTTACGGTATTTATAATAATTCCGATTTTTCTTTGGATGAAAGGATGGCGGCAACTTCGTACACTTCCAATTAAAAATATTCTAATCATAGTGGGAGCAGGCGTTGCATTAGCGTTTCATTTTGTCCTTTGGTTCGCCTCGCTTGATTATACCTCAATTGCAAGTGCAGTGGTCCTTGTTGATATATCTGTAATCTTTACGGCAGTTTTTGCGTATCTTATCCTAAAAGAGAGCTTAAGTCGAAGGCGAATTTTGGGAATTTTAATAGCGTTCGTAGGTGTGATTGTCATTTCACTAACAGATTGGTCTCATGCATCTGAATTTGCCCTATTAGGGGATATGTTTGCTTTATTGGCGGCTGTATTTGGTGCAATATATTTCGTAGCCGGGCGGAAAACTAGGCAGGGATTGGATGTAATACCTTATGTCTTCTTGCTGTATATATCCTGTACCATAACATTATTAGTCGCGTGTCTTTTTACTGGAATTCCATTATTCCCTTTTAATTCACAGGAATATTTAATATTTTTAGGGATTGCGGTTGTTTCAACAATATTCGGACATACATTATATAATTGGGCTCTGAAATATGTAGATGCAGCCGTTATAGGGATTGCTTTGCTAGCTGAGCCCATCGGGTCGATCTTGTTGGGATTAGCAATTTTTGTAGAAATTCCACATCCTATCGTGATTGCAGGAGGGGTGCTGGTTCTAGGGGGAATTTACTTAGCAGTTCGAATAAATAAGAATAATTCAGAAAAAGAATAACTATGGAAGCTTAACTCGCCAAAGTGAATCAAAATCGCCCATTTCTTTA
>JABXJU010000419.1 GCA_013375405.1 Candidatus Helarchaeota archaeon | reverse complement strand
GCATTATTGAATTTTATATTCTTAGGCGTGATGATACTGAGGAAAATCTTCAAAAGATTGCAAAACTTTTCAGCGATATGATTGATAAAATTTTCCCCCAATGGCTTATTACTATGAAGACCTCGCTGTTACGTCCTAAACTTCCGGTTGAAGCCGAGGAAAAACTCATTAATATAGATAAAATAATTGAGTCGGGCTCTCAAGTCCTTCCTCATGAGTTGGTTGTGGAAATGATTAATAAAAATGATTATTTTGCCAAGTTGCCATGTGTATGTCGTTCAATAGGTGAATATTCCGATAATCCTTGTAAAGTGGCATCTCCAGAATTAGGGTGTCTTGCAGCTGGTATGGTGGCTAAATTCTTAGTGCAGGAAGGGATGGGAACAGAATTAACCAAGGATGAAGCAATCGACTATCTTAAAAGGGCTGAAAAAGCGGGGCTTGTTCATAATGGTGCAAATAGTTCTGGTCCTGTAACCTACATGTTAATATGTAACTGCTGTACTTGTCATTGTGGTTTTCTTAGACCCCAGGCTAAATTTGGAGCCCCGGGAACCAAGCGAAGTAATTTTTCTCCAAAAATTAACAACGATCTTTGTAACAAGTGTGAAACTTGTGTAAAGAAATGTCCGATGTCTGCACTTTTTCATCATTATCCGTTTGAGCCGGATGAGTCGGATGATTACATTTTATTTAAAGAAAATACGTGCATTGGATGTGGCGTTTGTGCTGCAAATTGTCCAAATAATGCAATAATGATGGAGAAAATTAGGGATGATGCCGTTCCGGAACAACTTAAACTTGGAGATAAAAGTGCGCTTGAAGTTCTTTTTGGATAAGTTCTTGTAGAGAGGAAAATCATTGGGAAAAACACTTTTATAATTGACATTTATAACATTTATTGCAATTGTTATAAAAATAACATACATGAAAATATTGATTTTTACCGGTCGAAGCACTTAGTTCTTGTTGAGAGGTTGAAGCCAAATGAAAATTGAAATTGACCATTCTAGATGCACGGGATGTGCGTATTGCCAGTTAATCTGTCAAAAAGAAGCAATAGAGGTACATCTTACCGCCAATTTGGACGAGAGTTGTACTAGATGTTTAAAATGTATAAATATTTGTCCAAACAATGCAATATTGGTGATTGAATAAATTACAATAAAGAAGGTTTGTAAAATGGAACGATTTGATGTTATTATAATTGGTTCGGGTATCGGGGGATTAATGACAGGCGCAGCGCTTGCAAAAGCAGAAAAGAAAGTCTTGATTCTTGAAAAAGCTCCAATAATTGGAGGCAAGTATACGGAAATTCCATATAAAGGATACTTGGTGACGACTGGCGCGTGGGCAAACCTGGGTCCTGAATCAAACATTGGGAAGATGTGCGAGAATCTGGGTTGTAAAATAGACTATGTATCGCAGGAAAACCCGAACTCGCTTCCAGGAGTAGTAAAATGGAAAGATGGATCCGAAATTCTGTTCGACATAACTAAA
>JABXJU010000160.1 GCA_013375405.1 Candidatus Helarchaeota archaeon | reverse complement strand
AAAAGGAATCCGGAACATTTTTTTCAAAAAGATGGCGATAAATCCCCAAAAATCCGTGATAAAAACATAGTCAATTTGAAATTTTTTCGCTAAATAGAGTGCCCTAAGGGGAATATCAATGATTCTCAAAACATATTGAACCCGAACTATTTGAATTCCATCAATCTTCTCAGAATAAGTCAATTTTTTATTATTTGGATAGAAATTTGTTTTCGTCGTCGTTAGAACATAGACATTATGTCCTCTTTTCTTTAATCTTTTACAAATTTCGAATGTTGCATTCTCAACACCACCTATATTCGGATAGAAAGTATTCAGAATGAACAAAAAATTCATAACTTTATTTCTAAAAGGAAGATTTTTAAAAATATTTAATTATAAATGAACAGAGTTTGAAATTATGGAAGTGCAAAAATCGAGCATGCCTTCGCTACACTCTTTCGGATGGATTAAAGGAATCTTAAATTAGTAATATTTTAAAAAAAAATTTAAATTATAAGATTCATAATATACTTAATCTATTTTGAAGATACCAAGTTGTGGGAGATCTGCAAAAATTAAAAAAGAAACTTACTTTCACTCTGAAAATGCGTCTTTTCAATCAAATTTCATAAAAGATATAGAAAATAATGTTTTAGCTGACATAGAATATATCAAAAATTTTGTTTCTAGTGCCCCCAATGCAAAAATTTCGTCTAATTATGAAAATGCAAGAATCGTTAAAGCAGTTACAGGGTCTGTATATCCCCAAGTCTTTGCATATATAGTTAAAAATCTAAACCGTGAAGAAGCGATCCAAAAATTAAGAGAAATGGGTCGAAGATCCATTGCAGTATTTTTTTCTACTAATCCGAAAAATCTACCAAAGAAGGTGAAATTTAAGAATATCTTTAGGGAGATTAGAGAACATTCGGGTGAGCTTTACCGGATAACCGACATTACCAAGAAAAAAGGAGTAATAGAAAGTTGTACTATTAAAAAACGTAGATGTGTTTTTTGTTATGAATCGATAAAAATGGAAGATGTTGATGTTCCCTATTGTTATCCGAGCGTATCTTTTCATCAACACTATTATAACATAAGATCGCTCTATCGTGGTAATGTGAAACCTAGACTGATCTATATAGATATAGTGAAAACAGCGGAGCATGATAAGGATTATTGTGAATATCATATGACAGCAATCGATTAAAAAATATGTGGGTTTAAGATGGTTAATTTCTTCTGGAAATTTTTAGGCAATATGGGAACGCGAATTTTCTTTAATAGAGAAACGAAAATTTCGTTGTATTTATTTGGCGCAATGCATCATACGATGATTGATACGGTAGCTGAACTTTCAGACGGCAAATACGAACAGGCAATGGATATCTTAATTGATTTGGTAAAACCCTTAAGTGAGGAAATGCTTTCTTCAATACTTTTCGAAACATCCGTCCTTGGAATCACATTTAAAAACTTAATAAGCAAATTTAAAGATATCAAAGACTTTCCATATTTATTAGATCTTACACTCTCTTCCATATGGGGAAAAAAGTGGACTAAAAAAATATTTAACAAAACAAAATTCATCCCAGCCTCAAGATCCGACGAAAAAGTGGATACATATTATATGAGATTAAAATCCTGCCCATTTTGCTATCCTTCTCCCCTGCCAGCCGAAAAATTAGGCAGACATCGTTTTGGAAAATTCCTAACATTAACTATCGAAACAATGACTCAAATCATACAAGATTTCTTCGGAAATGATTTGCATGTCGTGGCGCGCGAAATTCACTGTTTTCATCGGGGAGATCTCTACGGAGAAATTCGTGTCTGGTTATATCCTCGTAAAAACCTCCAGTTGATGGATTCCAATCGATATATCCAAGAAATCAAATGAAATTTTATTGAAATACCTTTGACAAATCTATCTAGCATTAAACCTACCAATGATTAATCCTAAAATTGGGCAGTTGAATCTATCTTTATTATTTTTAAATCAAACTCCCTAATAGTATAAGGAGGAATAAAAATGCGAAAGGACAATCTTTTCTTCACCTCTGCTTGTGAAATTGCAGATATTATTAAAAGACAAGAACTCTCCGCCCTAGAGATAGTTGAACGCTTCATTGAACGTATTGAAAAAATAAATCCGAAAATTAATGCGTATTGTACTTTAACTTTTGAGATGGCTAGAGAACAAGCAAAGAAAGCAGATAAAACCGTAAAACAAGGGGGAAAAATTGGACTTCTAAATGGTATTCCAATCTCCATTAAGGATATTTTGCAAATAAAAGACGTTAGGACCACATTCGGATCAAAAATTTATGAGAATTATATACCTGACATGGATAGCGCTGCAGTTCAACGATGTAGGGAGTCTGGATGTGTCATTTTAGGAAAAACCAATACGCCTGAATTCGGCCATAAGGGTGTTACAGACAATTTAATTTTTGGAATAACAAAGAATCCTTGGAACCTAGATAGAACTCCTGGAGGCTCCAGTGGAGGTGCAGCTGCAGCCGTGGTCAGTGGAATTAGCCCATTAGCTATTGGTTCGGATGGAGGTGGCTCGATCCGTATTCCAAGTAGCTTATGTGGTTGCTATGGCCTAAAACCGAATTTTGGGCGAGTTCCACGTTATCCAACTACTGGTATCTCCTGGGCAACCTTATCTCATTATGGTCCTCTTGTCCGATATGTTGAAGATGCGGCATTAATGTTAGACGTAATGAAGGGGCCTCATCCTGCCGATTATTTTTCTATACCTGCATCAAGCCCTTCATATATTGAAGGGATACAAGAAACGCCGAAGCAATTAAAGATCGGCTATTCTCTGACTTTGGGGTTTGTCAAAGCTCTAGATTCAGAGGTTGAAGAAAATGTGCTAAATGCCGTTCAAAAATTTGAAAAGATGGACTGGACTGTAGAAGAGGCGAAAATTAAGCAAAAAAGTCCAGAATTAACATATGCTATATTAATTACTTCTGGCTTAGCTCATGATTTGAAGTCTAAGTTAAATAATTGGCGTGAAAATTTAACCCCAACCTTAGTTAAATTTATTGAAGCAGGACAAAGATGGACTGCAATGGATTTGAAAAGTGCTTTGCTCAAAAGAAAAAAAATGTTCGAGTTATTTTCTAATTATTTCAAAGATCATGACGTGCTTGTAACTCCTACGACCGCAATACCCGCGTTTGAACTGGAAATTATGAATCCTCGCGAAGTCGGCGGAAAATCTGCGACTCCCCTCACTTGGGTTAGCTTTACCTACCCATTTAATATGACTGGTCTGCCCGCCGCTTCAATTCCCTGTGGTTGGACAAAAGAAGGGCTTCCTGTTGGTATGCAAATAATTGGACGGCGGTTTGATGAATTGACTGTCTTACAAGCTTCAAAGGCCTTTCAAGAAATAGTACCTTGGCAAGATAAGACGCCTCAGTTGAATTAAGAACCTCACCAATCAATTGTCGAAAATACCCTTTTCAATACGTTGATATTTCCGATTTCTATAAAAATTTCAAATAATTTTAAATTGAAGCCTTCCTTAAATACCCAGGAGAAAGCAAATGCAATTAATAGTACTCGAATGAATAAGGAGGTGTATTTTTGGAGGAGAAACCATGTGTCCAATGCCAAACGCAATTTCACCCTTCAAATTTAATAGAAGGTACTATTTGCGTTGATTGTCATGCGAAAAATTTTCAAATTATTCGAAGACACCTTGGAGGTGTCGGATTTTGTCATTCAATCTATAAAATTATGCCTATTATAGCAGCATTAATAGGTTTTATTTATTTAATTTTAAATCTGACACATTTTATAGCTTTTGTAAGTTTATTTTGTATAACAGGGATACTTTTTGTAATTTGTATTTGGGGTGTGATTCCTTATTATCTCCCTCCTTTATGGGGTTATTCGGTACAGGAAGTTGAGTTAAAATTCAAAGCCCAATTTGAAAATTCTCTTGCAATTAAATATTGTTTATATCATCCTGATTTAGAAGCGATCGGTAGGTGTTCAATCTGTATCCAACCGTTCTGTACGGACGATTTTATCTTTTTATTTGAAAAACCTATTCTTTGCCGTGAATGTGGCTTGGAGTACATATCGAAAATCAGTATCTTAACATCATTAAATGCGCTTTTTTCTATCGGAATACTATCAGGAGTTGGAATTTTCATTGAGATAGTTTACTATATCCTGCCCAGAAACATGACCTGGGTAGGCATAGCTTTTTTCGTAGTCCTTATAGCTACCATATTCATATTTGCTAGAAAACTTCATCCAATTAAGAAAGAAATAAATTCACAATTGAAAAAGTTAATTTCCAACGATTTTGAATCATAAACTTATCTTTTTTGGTTATAAGATAAATATTGAACTTGTTTATCCACAGGTGGGGATCCTGAACCTTGGGAGAAAGTACCAGCACAGATCTTACAGGATTTACAACTGAAAAGATCGCAGGGCTGATGACTTCAGCGTAATGATTGAAATCATGTTTTTGAAAACAGGAAAAATTAATTTAAAAAACTTAATCTATCATTCATCCATCATTCGAAGGTGTCACAGTTAAATTATGTGTCATAATTTCCGTATTCTCTAAATATTTTTTTTTACTATTTAGTTTGACCTTCGAAGTTAGTCATTATAAATCACCGTTGATATTTTACATATGGTTACACAAAGAAAGGTTGAAACAATGCAGGTGAACTTTAACAGAACCGATTCATTCGAATTCAGGGCATGTGGGCCTATAAATACACGAATAAATGAAGATTCGTATTTGTATAATGAAGCTGAGATATTGGATGAGGATCTAACCAATCGAGAGCTCAATATTTTATTGTTACTAGCAAGTGAAGCGTATTCAAAGGACTCACAAGCGGAGTTAAGTTTTCAAGGGATTAAAACAAAGTTAAATTTGCACCAGCAGAAGGTCGCGACGGCCCTGAAAAGGCTCCTCCAAAAAAGTTTGATAGAAAAAACCCTGAATGGTTACACCATCAATAAAAATGGAATGAAAATTATAAATTCCCTACTAAAATCACCCGCTACCAGTCTAAAAACAGAGCCTCAAGAATATATTGGGCTTGAAGTCATGCTTCCCTTGAATAACAAGAATAATAATCTATTCAAATTAATTTATTTATTGAAAGGTCGTTGGTTTGCCAATTGGCGATGGATTGGAATGTTCCAAAATCCCACAAGTGTTAAAATGGCATGGCAATCCATTTCAGGAAATTTGGAAACCTGTCTCTGTATTAATGAAAACCGCTTGTGTATTGCACTTTTTGATAAAAATTCGAGCCCCTCAAGTCCAAATTTTGAATTATTAGAAGAAGAATTTAATAAATTTTTAAGAAAAACTTCGAAAATCATGAATACTAATCTATTTACATACCCCACCATCTCAAAAGCAATGATCAAAACACACTCCAGCTGTGATAAATTGAAAATGAGTAATTGGTTATCTAATTACGCTTAAATAAAATCCTTAATCTTCTCTTAGCTTTTATAATCAAGCTTTCAAAACGCAATTATTCTATGCTTTCAAATCCAATCTCAATCCATATATAGTCGAAATAGATAGCAGGTGCAAACAACCAACCGCCTGGATTGGAAAATTGAATTTTTAGAGATTCTATTTCTGCAAGAGTATTAACACCTTCTGCAAACAAATTATAAGTCTCGGTTACCTCATCATCGGTCTGATGTGGTTGTATTGTTGTGTTCTGGAAAGAGCCATTAATTAAAGCCCATTGGATGTAACCCTCTCTATCATAGTTTGTAACTGTTAAATATTGAACATGAAGAATTGCGCTAATGATTGAACCCTCCATTCCAGATATATCAAATCTATCTAAAAAAAGCAAACCACCCCCCAGATCTGTTCCTTGTACCCGATAATAGGTGTTATCATCAGTTTGAATATTCTTAAGAGGTTGTCCCGTGTTATCTTCAGCTCCCTTTGAAATAGCTACTGCGATATGATCCAGAGGAGATCGATCGCCCTTTCTAAAGATCATTCCAGCTAGAAAGATAGTACTGATAATAAGAGTTGATATTAATATACCAAAAAATATTTTTTTCTTGTTATCCCTTAACATCTTTTACACCCAATTAAGTTTTTTGAATATGTTATAAACAAATTTACATTAGCTTTATTTGTTCCTTTTAACCTCAACAACCCCTTCTTGTAATTTATAATCCGCTACGACATAATACAAGCTTTGATTTTTCTCCACCCTTTTAATTAATCCCCCCTCTAATAACCGTTTTAAAAGCACTCGGATGGTTGAATCCGGAATTTGAAGCATACTTTGAAGCTCTGGCATTTTTATTTGGCCATACTTCTGAATGCAATCAAAAATATTATTGGTCGTTTTATGCCTTAATAGTAGAATTTCTGTTTCCCGTGCTTTGTCAAAATCAGTGGGAAAATAGACCGATTTATTTGTATAAGTTATCTTTCGAAGAAATCCAAAATGTTCAAGTAAAGCTAAATGGTGATGTGTTATATAAGCGCCTAATTGAAAAATCCTCCGAATTTCTCGCTCATGAGCACCAGGATTTTTTAACACATAATCATATATTTTATTCCTCCTCTCGTTAGTTAAAATATCTTTTTTAAATAGTTGTTTACCTTCAACGATATACTTCATCTCATATAGATCACAGATGGCCCGATCTATTTCTGACCAGAGATTAGGGAGTTCTCTGCAGCAACTTTCAAAAAGAATGTTCACATTAATAATTCGGCTCTTTTCTTTTAGCTGATATGCTATTCTAAGAATTTCTCTATGAAGAGCGTCCAGGTGTTCCTCTTCCAATTGGTTCTTCAAAATCCTTTTTGCCTCCATCACATATAAAAAGGAATTTAGTCTAAATAAAGATTTTTCGCAACTTTTATCCACTTTTTCGCCTCCTCCTCATCTAAAAGTGCTACATGTTGAATTAAAAGTTCTCTTTCTTCTTCTGTAAGCCTTTTTATTTGGTTAATTCGGTTCATTAGGTCAGTCGATATAACTGTAATTGATTGTGGAAGGATGGAAGAGAACTTCCATTCATCAACCTTTTTTGTTTTTCCCTTAAGTTTCAAATCAGTATAGCTTTGCTTTCTTCTTTGTATAATAATTATAGTTGCAACAGCTGCAACACCTAAGATTATAGTGATGGGCCAGATTTTAAATCCTCCTGTTTTCACACCTGTTACCAATAAGGTGATATTATCGAAACATTGTTGCCCCGTTTCATAGATCGTTGCTTCAAAGTAGATAATTATTGGATATTGAACATTTTCATCGACATTATAGCCTGTTATTTGAAATAATAATTCAACATTTGCTCCTGGAACGAGATTAGTTACCACCTGAGAATATTGTTCTGCATTCCAATTTGCGGGTAAAGAGATAATCGTGAAATTTAAATTGAGGAGAATTGTATTTCCTCTATTTTCAAGTGTGAAATTTAAAGCGCATTGTTGATTATTCCCAACACCAATGTAAAAATTGTTGTAATACCCCAAAATCACACTCCAAGAAATTATCGGAAAGATGCCAAAATTATAATAATCAGTCGTATTGATTTGCCCAGCAACATCAATCGCAATTATACGATACCAGATCGAATTATTTATAGGATAGTTAGCAAATGAAAAATTCCAAGTCCCATTTTGAGGCGTTCCACTAATTAGATTCATCGAATAAGTACCCCAACTCCCAGTATGATTACTTTCAACTAAAACTTCAAGGATCTCTAGGTTGTCCGTGACATGAGCTGTGATATTTACGGATTCGACAATGGTTAACGTGGCAGGAGTTTGTGTAATATTCACAATATTAGGAACGAACATATCAAATACTCCGAAACTATATTGACTAGTACTATTTGTATTCCCAAATAGATCCATTGCAAAAACTCGATAAGTTATATTCTTATTAAAAGGATAATCACTGAAAGTGAAGTTCCAGAACCCATCGGTGCTTGTGCCACTTATTAGAGTCATTGAATGATTTGAAACACCTAATTGATCCTTATTACGGTTCGGATAATAACCGGGTGCCCAACTATAATCTATGGCATCAATATAAGTATCGAAGCTGGAGCCAGAAGGAGCTGTATAAATCTCAAACGCATCCATACCATTATTCATCCAGGCCCAAAAGACGTATGAATACCCTGCTCCGTACAACGTGCCATTAATCTCTACTTGCCAACCAGAACTATTCCAGTCAATTTTAATGTGGTACCATCTATTAGAAATCGATCCACAAACGGGGATATACATTGTCCCATTCCAGTAATCGAATTCACCCTCGAAATTCCTGAAATGAATTACAGGACCCTCATCCCAGATTTGGAAAATATTAGATGAACTTTCTGAGGAGGTACGCCAATAAAATTCGATAGTCCCTTCAGTATAATTATTAGAAAATATATTATTCATATATACAATCCCAACAGGATTCTCATCGTGTAATTTTAGGACCTTACTATGTCCATCAATTTCAGCGATAATATTTGCACTACAATTTGAATCATTATATACGTTCCAATTTGAAGGTTCAGCTCCAATAGTTTCATTCGCGAAGCTGTACAATCCGAGATAATCACCTGTACGAGGATCAGTTTCAATAAATATCGCTTGAACTTGTGTATTATCAGTAACATGCACTGTGACATTCACGTCGTCTTGATAAGTGGGATCGGCAGGATCCTGAATGATTTCTAATATATTAGGCAGCTCCCATTCTTTTACTGTGACCATTACATCATCGTGGTTCCACAATCCATCTACATCATTATAAACTAAAGATACATTATGGAATCCCAGTCCCAAGCGTACTGCGCTCACGTTATATTCTACTTCAATTTGATCACTCCATTGCATCCAACTCGTTTTTAGAGTTCCATTTTCGAATATTGCACATAAATAATCTTTGTAATTCTTAATTCGATATGGATAATAGCCCGATGCCCAACTATAATCCACGGCATCAATATAGATATCGTAACCAAAAGTATTACTGTGAGTATAAACTTTAAAAGCATCCAGTCCATCAAGCATTGGATTCGCAAAGAAATATGAGTACGCTGAACCATATAAGGTGCCATTAATCTCTACTTGCCAGCCAGTACTATTCCAATCGAGTTTGATATGATACCATTGATTATTAATAGATGAACAGATAGTATGATAACTGCCATCCCAATATCTAAATTCACTAGCAAAATTCACGAAATAAATTATCCACGTGTCATTATCAGAAAGCCTGAAATAATTGGACGAAGTTCCTGAAGAAGTCCGCCAATAAAATTCGATTGTTGCCTCTGTCTGATTATCCATAAAACTATTTGTCATTGAAGTAGTGTTACTCGGATTGTTATCTGTTAGTTTCGCGACCATGTGGTGCCCATCATTTTCATAAACAATACTTGTTTCGGTTAAAAGCCCTTCTGTTATTATCCATCCTAACGGATCAGCTCCAATAGTGTCATTCGTAAAGCTATATGCGCCGAGATACGCAAATGGGCCTTCATCTGTAAGGTTCCAAGAAAGCGTATTATTAGTTGGATCCCCCTCAGAAAGGACCAGATCAGTAGGTTGAGTAACATTGATACTCGAATTATATAATACACTATTGTAATTATTTATAGAAAGCAGATCTGATTGAGCATCTGTACTTAAGAAAATGAATAGAACGTTTAAATTAAAAAAAATTATTAAAATTATACCTTTAATCGCCCTTCTTTTCATTATCATTCATCTCTTACATTATTAAATGAAAAGGAAATTTCCCGCTTTAAAAATTTACTTTAAAATGTATATTATTTATAAATAACAAAAAAATGGAATTTAAAGAAGAGAAGGGCAGTTTTTGCGCGTGAAAAAAAATTGTTATTTACAGGGAGCTTTTCTTAATATCAATAAAAAAGAGATTATCGCATTTTTCGATAAAGATTCGAATCCATCAAGTCCAAATTTTGTAGTTTTAGAGAAAGAATTCAATCAATTTTTAATTAAAATTCAGAGAATCATGAATAAAAATTTACCATCGTACCCAACAATTTCAAAAGCGATGATCAAAACACGTTCAAGCTGCGATATATTAAAAATGCGTAATTGGATATCCAATTACGCCTAGGTTCTTTTATTTTTTCTAAAAATTCTTTATATGCATCTTATAACTTAACTTCGACAACTAAAGTTAATTTCACTTATTTTGCTTCCTCTATTTAACCGTACTGGTCCTTCACC
>JABXJU010000418.1 GCA_013375405.1 Candidatus Helarchaeota archaeon | reverse complement strand
TTTAGGACAAGGGCCTTCCAAGCCTTCAACCCGGGTCCGAATCCCGGTAGCCGCACCATATTTTTAATTCCTAAATGACGGAGATGCCCTTATTTTGAGTAAGAAAAAATCTGAAAAGAAGCAAAAGAAATCCTCCAAAACGGAAAAAATGTCTCAACAGGAAATTGCTGCAAAAACCGAAGAAATTCTTATTATAAAAGATGATTTCGTGCTAGTGGAGCTAACAGGTAGAATTAAACGCTCAAATAGATTAATCGACGTTACTGATGAAGAAATTGCTCGTAAAGAAGGAGTCTATGATGAAAAAGAAACCTATCTCCCTCGACTAGTTATCGTTGGGAAAGGTTGGGTTATCCAAGGTGTGGATAAAGCACTTGAAGAAATGGTAGTCGGTGTCTCTAAAACGGTTGAAATTCCTCCAAACGAAGCATTTGGAATAAAAGAAGCTAAAAATATAAGGACTTATTCCATCAGGGAAGTTCAAAAACATGTTCAAAAGGGGCAAAAACCACGTCCTGGAACACAACTCGTGATTGAAGGAAGAAGAGGAATCATTTTAAGAATATCTCAAGGGCGAGTCCGTGTAGATTTCAACCATCCATTAGCTGGTGAAGCTATTACCTATGATGTTAAAGTAGTGAAGAAGCTTATCGATGCAAATGAAAAAATTATTGAGTTAATTAAAAGAAGAATGCCAAAAATTGATGCTGACAAATTTAATATCACGAAAGAAGATAATTTAATCACAATTGAATTACCAAAAGAAGTTTATTTTGATCAAAATCTCCCTATTGCTAAAATTGGCATTGCAAGCGAAATTCAGGAATATATTGCTGATATAGAAGCTATTAAATTTGTTGAAATATATGGAAAGGAATTATTCAAGCCCAAACACGACCATTCACACAATCACAAACATTGAAAAAGAATCCATAAAGTTATTTACCTTTTCTAAGATACCACCCTTTATCGATAATATTTTTTACGATTTTTCGATTCCTACTTGATGTTTTTATTTCATCTAAATTGATTAAATATTTTCCTAATGCCAATACTTCTCCATTTTCATTTGTCAAGATTGATAAATCATTTTTTTGGATGGATGGGGGAATATATTGTAAATCTTCCTTTGTCAGATCTCTTCTATAAAGAACTTTTTTTTCACCAGAATCTGTCAATATAGTTTTCTCCTCAACATGTTTTGCAATTAACGTTATTCCTTCTAAACTAATTCTAAATTTATTTCTCGTGATATCCCCAAAATGGATCCCCATAGCATATGGATTCCTATAATCCTTAAATTCTTGAAAAACTCTTGATAATTGATCTGTAACTAA
This sequence comes from Candidatus Helarchaeota archaeon, assembly GCA_013375405.1. Next base: position 165 of record JABXJU010000418.1, on the reverse strand, counting down.
TAATACCTCTTTCCATTTACCCACCGCTAGAATAATTTCGAAGGGAGCAATTATAGTTTCAAACTTTTGCAGTTTAAAAGAATTTACGAGTTGATCTTTGACCAGTTTATACTCACCGGGAGTAATTTTCTGAAATTTTAACAACTCTTACACCTTTTTTAATTT
>JABXJU010000159.1 GCA_013375405.1 Candidatus Helarchaeota archaeon | reverse complement strand
TTCTCTTTCTCTTCCTCTAAATCCTTAAATTTACGAGCATCTTCCTTCATATCATCAAGTTCTTTTAACAACTTATCATTCTGCGTCTTAACCTTCTTATGTTCCTCCACCAATGCTTCATACTTTTCTACTTTTGCTTTGAGTGTCTTATATTCATCTTTAGAAATTGAAATTTGATTTGATGGCCTTTTTGAAAAACCACGCTCGTTAATAAACCTGTCAAAATATTCTTCAAATACCATTGGTCTTACATCTCCCGTTTTTATTCTTGAATTATATACCATTTTTTTAATTTTTGAGTTTTAAACCCCATTTTTTTAATATTATTGGTTTTATTGTCAACCGGAGGTTGACAATATACTAATGTGAATCAAGATATTTAAATCTTTCGTTAAATTTTTATAACTAACATAAATCACTAATTTGCGGACCTATGAAAACATATTTATAAATAGGAATAATATTTTCATTATAATAATAAGAAAAAATCAATAAATTTCGAGAAAAGCATCATGGCAAGAGGGAGCGCGCGAATATTAGACGATGATGAAGAAATAGACTTAGCAACCTTCATGTTGGATGCGTGTGGCATCGATTACAGCGATTTTTTTGAAGATGAAAGGATCTTGACGAGAGAGAACTTGGAGAAAAACTTCAAATTCCTTAAAAAAATGACCGATATTCGCTATTCTCGCAGGGCGCCGTATTTTGTCCTCGGATATTTCATTCTCATAACTGGAGCCAAGATGCCTGAGGACTTGCGTCAGGAAATCTTGGATGCTACAAGATGGGAGTATGAAGAAGGTCGTTGGTATGATAAAGGTGCTGAATTGGAACGCAAGATTTACCTCAATGACTTTCGCGAAAAAATTCGCAAGCACGTGCCAGGAAAAAAGCTACATCCCATTCGTCTCATCTATTTAAACGGGAAGAATGACCTTTATACTAAGAACAGAAAACACACGATAATCGGACTTAAAGAGCTTCAAGAAGCACGTGAAACTGGAAAGATTCATTACGTGAAACACGTTCTTCTACAGGGATGGGGCTTAAAAACAATTCCAGAGATAATCTTCGATATGAAAGGTCTACAGTCATTATGCTTAGAATATAATCAATTAGACAAAATTCCAGAAGACATATCAAATTTGGCTTCACTAAAGATCATATGTTTGAGTTATAATTACTTTAAAGATTTTCCTGAATCAATAACAAAATTACCATTGCTCGAAGTTGTATCTATAAATAATAATTACATATCTATTCTGCCAGAATCGATAAACAAGCTCAAATTACTAAAAACATTATATATTAGAAAAAACAAGATCAATAAAATTCCAGGTTATCTTGGGACAGAGAAGTTTAAAATCTTCTATAAATTTGATTAGCATTAAAAACTAATAAAAAAATAATTAAATTTAAAGGGAATAAATTAGACATTTCCTAGATATCCCGTAGAGTGCTTGTTCTTAGCATCTTCATACGTGACCCCGAAGAGCTGTAGTATTCTATCTTTAGCTAGCCTCATACCTCTCGCATTTAGGCTCCCATCCACTCTCCTGTAATTTAAAGACGGTGGTATGTCCCAACCAATTTTAATTAGTAAGTCGTGCGCATCTTTAGAATCCTTGATCATCCGCTTAGCAAGTGGCTTTAAATATTTTTCAAGTTTTAAATTTTTTAAACCACCCATTTCACTGATAATTTCTGTCAATCTCAAAGGAGGCTGAAGACCTAAACGCGTTCTCCTCATACCTAATTCTCTCAATAGAGGATCGTAAGTTTCAAAGCCATGCTGTGAAATTAGAGACGTTATTAAGCTCTTTAAATATGATTTTCCCCTCTCAGTTCGAGCTAATTGTGCGAATATACCATTAGGACCAAATCCATTGAAATATGGGCCAAGTTCTCCGGGTGTTAGATAACCTTCATCTATTAAATCAAACATCTTATTCTCTATTAATTCATCTTGCACTACGGAAAAGGTCTTGCCATTATGCGCCATTCTTACGTGAGCATCAAGTTGTGCAACTGTAATGCGTAAATAGAAAGCAACTTCTCCCATAGTAAATCCGTGAGAAATTAAATGATCCATTGTAGCATGGAGCCTTACCGTTGCATGAGCACTTCTAGATTCTCGCACGTGAGGTCCAGCACTTCCACCCGCCTCATTATAACCTCTAGGACGTTTGCTATCAGAAGCCCAAATGTAAAAATCTTCAAGATGCTCAATTATTTTGCAATCCTGTAAGTAATTATCACTGATAAACATTATCTCCAAGATTTCAAGTTCAAACGAGTCGAGAATCGCTCTTATTCCATTATCCCCCCCACCGGCTTCATCATAAACTACTCTCATATCATATTCTATAGTTCTTTCTGTTAAATATTGAAGATCTGTCTTTATTGCACCATCTAAATAACCCTGAAATCTCACCGAAATGCTCGAAACCGGTCGATATTTAGGACTTCCTTTTAGTTGCTCAGTTCTTCCTACTTTTCTCATTATTAGGTCATAACCAAAATCCCCTGACTTAGTGTTGGTCCAGCGATACACCATTCCGAATACATACTTTCCGTTAAATTTTCCTAACTTCCAAATTCTCTTAAGAGCATCTTGATCGTAATCTTCAGATGTGACGAGATCTTTCATAGGTAGCAAGTATATGTCGGGAGAATCAGGATCAACGAATTTGCCTAAAACTCGTTGTAAATCAATTTGCCTATTACCTTTATATTTCTTAATTATATCGAGTCGGTTAATCGGTGCGGATCCCTCTTGGACGGCAATTATTTTAAGCACCTCTCTTGGATTGACATTGTTTTCAAGTAGAGTCCTGCTCTTGTCAAGCACCTTACCATTAACGAGCTTGTATTCAAGTAAATCAGAGAGATCTAAGTCCTTTACGAGTTGATCAATTATCAAGCTAACCCTTTGGTTGGGATCTACCTTAATTTTATGAACGGCTTTATCAACTGGAGCTCCTACCTTTCTAAACGTGTATTGCTTGAGCGCTTTCTTGAGCAATGCTTTCTCAATGTTCTCAGCAATCTTGTGAGAGACCATCAAACCAAAAGCCTGCGAACCGCCCATTAAGGTCGAGGATGTCACTCCAAGGAAATTTCCCGTGAACATGGAGAGCGTGAACAACAAGGACGCGGAAGCGAACCCTCTTGCTTTCAGGAGTCGGGACATCGACTCTGACGCTGACTGCTTTAGATCGACCGCCGGATCTCGCACCTTGATCCGCGAGTCTACATTGGAATCCAGGGCAGCCCGTATCTTAAGATCGTGCATCATGTCGATCGAGATCGATCCAAATTGACGATTAAATGAGCTTCCGAAAACCTCCCTGCCACTCTCGCAGAGACTCGAGAAGAAAATCAACCAATATCCCTCCAAGCCCAGCTTGGTTCCGATCTTTCTCGACACCGTCTCAATTATCGGGTCGACAAATATTTCTTCGAGGACCTCCTTGCCGATTGAATGGAACGCCATCTTGCCCCCGCCCATGGCGTATAAAATGAAACAGCTACTTGCCGTGATGAAGGCGGTATATGCAATCTCGTTTAATTGCGATTGCGTTTGGGAAGCGATGGAATACTGATACAGGTAATGCAAGAAAGTCGCCTGAACTGACTGCATGGTGGCAATCCTGAGCACTTCTTCCTCCGAGAGTCCCCTCGTATCTTCAATGGACCTGTACTTTTCGATGCGGATCTTCAAGACGATGAATGCTTCATAATCGGGAACTGCGGCGTTGGCGGCTTTCTTGTCGGCTATCATGTTGTTCCAATAACCTGCAATGGCGGGATTTAGAGTCATGATGTTCGTGGCATTATTCACGGAAAATATCTCGAAATATTCATTGTCATAAGTTCCAAAATCTACATAACATCCCAACGTGTCCATGAAATAGGCATCAAGCGATACAACATCGGAAAAAAACGAATGGGAGCTGGATGATGGGAAGAGCTGAATGTCGAAAGAAGATCCATTAAAGATCTTGAACGTCACGTGATACTCATCGCTTAACTCATCGTATTTATCGGGAGACACGAAAATTGGATAATCCTCGTAAAATTCGGGAAGATATGGATTTTCAGAGTTACCGAGCTGTAATGAGGGCACTGCCGTCCCGCGACCGTATGCCATGTATGGAAAGATCCTATCGCGGTGATTATCACTTGAAGCGGTGGAAATGCCAAATGCATCTTCTAAATACATTATTGAGTTCTTCCTGTATTTATACTCGTGCTGACAATCGGGATCAAATAATGGTGAGATTAAACCTAGACTGGAATATGCCAAGTAGCCTCGAGTTTGAAGCGAATAGTCCATTTTTATGTCCCTATACCACTCTCCAAAACCCGGACTCGGGAGCGGAAAGGGCAGATACCTTCGACCCGTTTTATCAATGTCGCTTGGAGCAAGCACGACTTGACCCTTATAAGAGAACCTGCCGGCATCAATTTCGAGGGGTGCGTAAATTCCGCACTCGCTGTGCCACATCGTGTCCCAAAATGACCCGCCCCAGTCCCTGTCTCGTCTTATTTTCTCAGAGAGGGTGATGGGACCCGCATAATTTGGATTGTGGAAAGTGTGCGCTGCAATGAAATAATCAACATCCCTTTTCTCACTCCACGCGTGAATGGAACTAATAACGGCGTAAAGAACGACTCTAGATACCCATCTAGCGACTTCTCCATAGGCCTTGTTGCTTAAGAGAGTGACACCAATTGCTATTAAATTACTTGCAGAAGTTGAAATGACAACTGCTGAAACTTGCCACATGACATCATCCCACACTTTCTTAGCAGTCAAGGATTCGATGAACTGACTGGCTCTCATGGACTCGGCTTCCTCGATTAACCTGCTAGAGCCCCAAGAGAACACCATCTTCCAAGTATCAAAGAGCGAATCACCATATACGGGCTCGGCATAATACCCTTCTTCGTGCTTGTAAGTACCAAGCCGGAACTTGCGGTCTCGTGCGATAAATTTAAGCATGTTAGGACTGTGAGCACAATCATCATTGGTCCATTCAGAAGTCACATTGGCAATGGCATGCTTTTCAACCAAATGAACGCTGCCAGGAATGAAATAACAATCCTGATCATTATCGAATCCAAAACCAATGATCTCGCCATTAGAATCTGAAATGAAAATCGTTTCAAACAAGCCATCACCGTTTCCATCGAAATAATAATATGAGCCTCCCAATAATCTCGTGGGTCCATATTTCATCTTATTATTATAATAAACGCCATTTGCAGGTTTTACTTCTATCACTTCAGAAGTAATGGAATTACTGGTAATTTCTCCCGCAATTCCCGTCTCTGAATTAATTTGACCTGGAATAGAAAGGACCTTAGAGGCGGTCAAGATATTTTCAACCTCAACATCGCCGTCAACGTTAGTAATCTTCCTATCAAAAACTGCGGGGATTCCATCGCGCTGATGTGAAAGGGAAAGAAGGCTTTCTAACACGGGCGCTTGTACCGTGAGGTCATTGGAAGGATCTTCATCATCTAGATCATTTGTAGCAGGAGCCAAGTAATTCTCCAAGTTGTTTACTTCGGACAGTTCATTTGGAAATATGTCATCATAATATCTCGTGCTGTTAACCTCCTCATTACTAATGAAATCCCTGAATGTGAAAGATACAGAAAAGTCGTAATAATATGTAGAGGCATTTTTAAATTCGATGAAAGTGCCATGGTGTCCATCACAGCCTTTGTTCCAAATCGTTCCTTCCAAGTCGAAAATGGTGCGCTCAATGGTGAAAGTAATCACATTCACGCTAAGATAAGTCACTGAAAGCATTACCTCATCATCAACAACACCATCACTATCAAAATCTCTTTGGATTAGTCTTGAATATGTATCCGTTCTTCTCTTCGTGGTCGTTTGGGTGTAAATGGCCCTCTTGGCAAAAATGTAATGATAGCGGAAGAAATCCTTCCAATCGAGTTGATAACCTTCGCTTATTTTGACATCTTGATCCTTCTCAGTTTCAACGTTCGTGGATGATACCTCTTGCTCTAGCGTGTGGAACGATATTTCTCCGGCCGGATTAACAAACCCATACTTGAAGGAATTGTATGATCCATCTCCGGTGAGGTCATCCTTTTGCAAGACTAATTCGTGGTTGCTGTCAAGGTTAAAGTCATAAAGCTCGAGCGCGGTCTTAGGATCATTTACCTTGGCGAAGAGCTCAAAATTCTGAGATTGCTCCTTTGCGGTGAAGTTATAGATGCCGTATTCAAGGGATACATATTTATCATTCCTGATGTAATCCAGGTGTTCGAACAAGGAATCATCGGATCCTACCGCGTATTCTTCCATTAATAGGAAATAATCAATGTCATTATATTCAAAATCGACATAGAGTGAATCATTCTTGGTCCACTTAGGAGCATTTGGATGGTTTGAGGTTGCATTACCGAGAAGCCTAAACTGGGTATAATCCGAAAATGCGCCCCCAGTGAAATTAAGAAACACGACTATCTTTTCAAATGCATCCAATTTAAATCCACTAGGAGCGGTTACATTGATCGATTTATCATCCAATAATATGACTGCATTGGTTGGATCAAAATCGAGCTCAGATTCGTTGAAAAAGTACCCTTTAACTAACAACACGTCTAAGTCTTGAGCATCGCCATAATCCTGTGATAAGTTGAAAGTCGCAGTAGACACGCTTTTATCGTAAGGATAAAGGGTCTCAACTGCAACCTGTCTTGTTTCAAATTCATTTAATGTTTGGTTGTAGGTTACGGACCGATACTCTTCAAGAGTCTCATTATAATATTCAAAAACGATATCTAATGAATCGGGATCAACATTTACCTGATCAATGGTGTGCCATTCTTTCCACGCATTTTCATCTGCCCATGAAATGTACAAGTACCTGAACTTGTCAACGTGAGGATTATAATAATCGTATAATTGCTTGAGGTATTCTAACTCATCCTCTGTCTGAGAATCATAATACCTGTAATAATATTCCTCGCTGTAGTATGGATTCCAAGTAATGTTATAAACACCCGTAGAAATGCTTTCACCAAAGAGGTGTTCATTGAAATAATACTTATTACCAGCTGAATCAAATACGTCCCAATATAGAGTCTCATTAATCGTGGAATTGTTATAATAGAGAGGAAAGAACTCACTTGCATTGAAAATGATGTATTCCTCGTAGATATCAATATAGTCTCCAATGTAGAAAAAGGTTATGTGATTGTTAGCATAAATGTCAAATATTTCTGAATCATAGAGTGTCGCATTAGAATCAAATTCAAAAATGAAAAATGAATCAACCACTAATTGGTATCTCGGGTCATTGGAAGTTATCAATACATCCGTGATGTAGCAATGCTCGACATTTCCGGAGTCATTAACCTTGAAACCGGAATAAATGTCATCAAAACTAATATTAAATACCTGCTGCTTGTAGGTGTTGTAAAAATCATCCTCAAATGGAGTTAAGTCCAATGAAGTTTCCCACGCAACCATCTTGTCTCGATTGCCAAAAAGATCATCCTCAATGGTATAAGTGTTCTCATCATTATAAATCCCCAATAATGAGATTTCTGCAATAGGAACGACATTTTGTCCAGTCTCATAATTTTTGATGTAAGAACCCTTCTGCAGCACCATTTCCTCTACGATAAGACCGATGGCTTTCTCCAATGATGCGTTATACTTGAGGAACAAGAGCTCGCCATCCCTCATTATCATTGTATTGCCATTTACATCGGTATAAGTGGTTGGAAGGGAGATGTTATGGAATTCAAACTCAATGCTATCCTCAGAGACAGTCGTGACCCCAACTTCCGTGATCTCATAGACGTATTCCATCATCTCATTGAACACTAACACGCTTTGATTTATTGAAAATATATCCTTATCTAGAGGTACCTTCAATTTATTGTTCTCCACGTCTTCGGATGTCCAATAGACTAATTGGAACGTTGGAAATCCTTTCTCGTAATAATATCCACCAAAATCGGAATGATCATAAAAGATGGGGGTGAATTCAATGCGCGCTTTGTTATTCACGGTAAATTGATCCAAGTCTTCTGATTCTGGGAGCCTCAAGTGAACTTCTCCAGTTTCATCAATGTCATCAACCTCAACGTAAGTGGTACCAATTAATTGATCTCCTGAATCGGTATAAATGAAATCCACTTTCAATTTTTCCAAGACATCGGAATTCAGAATGCCCAATTTCATGATGAGAGTGTCGTAGGAATCCCAGCCATTCACGGGATCGTTGAGATCTTCCTCTAAATGATATATCATCTTATTAGAGGCGTTCAATATGGCATACACTTGTTTCACCTTCCCACTAGCAACTCGATTGTCAGGCTGAATGTCATGGATGAAGCTTGCAGATTCAAGGTTAGGAACGAGCAAGTCTTCGGGGGCTTCGGCTAGCGACCAATTGAACAATTGAATTTCATTATTGATCAAGTTAATGGAAAAATCATGATAATACTTGTACTTGTTATGAAGTTCGGCAAATAAATTGACGTAAAGCACGTCTTCTACTTGATCTCCTAATGGGACGTCATAACCAGACAAATCAACGGTTAAGTTCCCGGTCTGATAATCATAACTCAAGTCATCATCGTCCACGAAAGTCTTATTTTGAATCTCATCGTAGTAATATGCGACAACAACAGCAGAATCGTCAATATCCTTCATTGGATCAACGGCATCCAAATTAAACTCAAGTACATCGGTAGAATTAATGGAAAACTCGAAGGAATACAAGCTCTTTTCTTGCAACCTGTAATTCATTGCCAACTGATATTGATAATTTGCCGAGAAGTTGTAATATAATGGCGCAATGATGGAACCACCGCTAAATGGATAATAGCCATTATAGAACCTCATTTCCCTAGGCTGAACCTCGACAAACACGTGCTTGCTCTCGACCAATCCGCCCCTGGTCTTGAAGTTGTATTGAATGGTAAACTTCTCTCCAATGCTCAAGCATTGAGCATCCGTAATGCTCTCCGCAAACGTGATGTTGTTGTCGACAACGCTAGAAATGTTACCAATATCAATTGTACCCCCATTAGAATCCTTAATGATGAATGTATAATCAGGACTGAATAAAATATCATCGCGTTCTGCGTAATAACTGAGGGACTCCTTTCGATAATAATAGGTTACTAAGATCTCGGAATCTTCTAAAATCCCAACCGCGTCAAGATACTTCTTCTTCATGCCAAAGGTGAATATTGATTTATTTTGGTGTGCTGGGTCGCTGCTATGTTGCCAATTTGCAAAATATGAATCGCTCAAGTACAATTCACCGGAATCTGTCTGAACAGTCATGCCAAACGGCAAGACGTCACCCCATCTTTCCTGAAAATCACCCCCATGAGTCAAATTTAAGGTTACAGAATAGATCGGCCCTTCAAATCCAGTGAATTCGAATGTCGTAAAGTTGTATTCATTAGGATAGAACTGAAATTCTTCAGTCATGGTCGAGTTAAAGTCTTGCTTCGCCGCATATTCGCTAAAGTGAGAGAAAGATGCATTGAAAGATGTCGTGCTTGTCAAATCAGGATGATAAGCATGATGCAACCAACTACTATATCCATATTCATCTGGGAATTTCCAATGAAGTTCTGCATTATACGTGTTTTGATCTTCAACGATGTTAAAATCTTTTTCAGTAAATTCAAGAGACACGTGGAAATCAACTTGAATGATGTCGCTCGATAATCTGCTGCGAATATTGCCTACACTATCGAAGAAATTAACTTGATATTCATTGTTATCATTAACAACTAATTCATAATCATCCGGAGTCAAAATATTTGTAGACGAATTGAAAGTCTCCATGTTGAGTTGGTCATAATAACCCAAAACCTCATTGAAATCTTGCTCCGTGAAGGAAAATCCTTGCCAACTTTCAACCCAATCCCAAGGGTCAGAGATTTGGTCAACATGATCAATGACTACTGAATCAATCCGATCAGTAGAATTTGGGATAATGACGGCAAACTCTGCTCCTTGAGGGTAGATTATGTTATTTGAATCCAACAAATCAATTCTATGATGCATGTAGGTGGATCCTTCTATTAGCATGTAATCGCTGGTGATGGGTTGCTCCGATAACAAGAAGTTCTGAGAATTATAGGAATTGGCGCTAAAAGCATCGATGTCAACCGTATGATCGCTATAAATCCAATCCATTGAATATTCACGATCATTAACATAAATGGAACCATAGACATGCGTGCCCTTGCCC
>JABXJU010000417.1 GCA_013375405.1 Candidatus Helarchaeota archaeon | reverse complement strand
GCTCAAGGTTCTTATGCCATGTCAACTATTGTGAGTCCATTAGATGAAGAATATGATATTGATGATGGAGTATATCTACAAAATCTTGATTCAGATAAGTCAAAATGGCCGACTGCAGAGACGGTTCGTAGTTGGATTCATCATGCAGTAAAAGGGCATACTAAGGAGGATCCTGTAGATAAAAGAACATGTGTCCGCGTAATTTATTCTGGTCAATACCATGTAGACTTACCCATATATAATATGTACAACAACGAGCCCTACTTGGCCGAAAAAGAAGAAGCAGGTTGGCACATAAGTGATCCAAAGGCTATAACTAATTGGTTTAAAAAAGCGGTAAAAGATAAAGACGAGCAACTTAGAAGAATTGTCCGATATTTAAAGGCTTGGGCAGATAATAGATCGGAACTGGGCAAATTGCCAAGCGGTTTAATATTAACCGTTTTGGTTGTAAATAATTACTATAAGTCAGACAGAGATGATACTTCCTTTGCCCGGACTGTTAGAAATATCCGTAATCAATTTCTGACTTCACCAATCATTGTGAATCCTGTGAATTTAAGAGAATTCCTTAGCGATCACATTACAGAAACTCAAATGAGTAATTTTAAAGAAAGATTATCTGTATTACTGGATAACGCAAGCCTTGCATTAAAAGAAGAGAGTAAAGAAAGGGCTTGCAAAAGGTGGAAAGAAGAGTTTGGTCATAGATTTCCAAAGTGCGACGACTTGGAAGAAGAGAATGCTCCACTAAAAACTTCAGCTCCAGCGATATTGAGAGATGATGCAAGGTCAGCATAAGTTAACACTCAATAATTTTTACGAAGAGTCAATCAGAAAAGCTAAGCAATATTTAGAAAGTAGATATTCTTTCGGAATATGCCACAAAGATGATGAAGACTATCCTGAAAGTATTTCAAGTCAGTCTTGGATAACGTGGAAGATAAAAGTTAAAAACGACCTATATCCTCTAACTCTCATAATAGCAATTCCAGAAACATTCCCTGACAAATTACCCAAAATCTATCTTTCAAGGAAGAATTTTTTGGATATTGCACCAATTCCTCACGTTGATAAAAACAGATTTGTCTGTACTCGGGATCCCAATGTAGGATTCATTAATGAGGACAAAGTTGGTGAGGCTTTAGTAGAGTTGGTTAGAATAGCAACTGAGGAGATAATAAATAAAGGCATAAAAAAGGGGAACATTGGTGATTTTGTAGAAGAGTTTCTAGCCTATTGGCATGAGGAGTGCGAGTTTAAATTTTTAAGTTTATATACCCCCACCGATGATATTGAGAAACTGAAAGTGATAACATTTTTAAAAACCTTTCTAAACAGCAAAACTATAATTGTTAAGACCAAAGAAGAAGCTGAGAAATGGTTAGCACCTTTTAAGATTGAAATTGACGAAAGGCAGATACGTGAAGCTTTATATCTGCCTTTACCTAAACCTATTCCCATCCCTCCGCTTCCACAAAAAAATAAAGATGTTTATAAAATTGTGAAGGA
>JABXJU010000158.1 GCA_013375405.1 Candidatus Helarchaeota archaeon | reverse complement strand
ACCTCAAGAGAGTTCATACATCACCTCCAAGAAATTGACCGAGTCCTATTTAAAGTCCTTTTTGAAGGATATGAACGATGGGAAGGATTAAAGAATTTAGGATTGTCAGATTCTACCTATTTTATCATCACTGCTGATCATGGTGGGTTCCCCATTCAAGCTAAATCTGAGTTAATTCAAGATCTAAAAAAATTACCTCTCCGGATGAAAAATAAACAAGCATCTCAAAAGGTTTTGAAACAGTGTAATTTACTAGTTGCTTATACTGATGGCTTTGCAAATCTATATGTTAGGAATCCATCCACTAAAAATTGGAAGGATAAAGTTGATTATTCCCAAATTATCGCGTATCCAACTTCAAATGGGGCCATTAATCTCATAAAACTCCTTCTTAAAATACCAACGGTTAGCCATCTATTCATTATGAATAGGGAATTGAAGTCTCCTACCTATCAAGTCTTTACTAGAGATGGGGCAAGTCAAATTCAGAGAAAAATTGAGAATAAAAAGACATTAATTTCCTATCAAGTGCTCTCAGGAAATGATCCATTTGACTATAGTGGAAAACCTAAAATAGATCAACTGATCGGTGGTGCTTATCACCCATTTGATGAATGGTTTCGGGTTCTGAGTGATACAAATTATCCTGTTATGTTGGATCAAATTCCGCGTATCTTTGATTGTGAAACGGGGGGCGATATTCTAATGATGGGGAAAGAAGGTTACTCTTTTTCAAAACAAAGAAAAAAGGGGACACATGATACGGGAACGGCCATATGTACTCGCGTCCCCCTTATTATAGCAGGTCCTTCCATCAAACATATCACTATTCCCATTGCACGAACCGTAGATATTGTTCCCACCCTTCTTTATCTATTGAACAAAACTACAAATTTTTCTCAATTTGATGGAAGAATCCTTACTGAAATTATTAAATCATGAATCTATAGATTCTCTATCCTCTGATTCTTTCTCAACCTCTCGCTTCAGTCTATAAATATACAGAAAATTTCGAATGAAGCTCATTATCCCATGTAACATTAATGCTCCAGTTATAATCAGAATATAAGAAAGAAAATTTTCTTGAATTAATAAATCAAGGATATATCCTTCTTCAATATAAATCCAAAGCCAGATCAGAGAATTTGGAACTACATAAAGAATTAACGGAGGGATTTCATCTAAAATAATATTCCTTAATTTCGCTTTTTGAGCTGAACGCTTCAATAATTCTGCATATTTGATATCTCCCCCCGGAAAATTTCTAACGAACCAGGCACCAGATATATTTGAAGCTGCAATAATAATACTCCATGCCAAGAAAAAGATCGCTACAGGCCTGAGAAGTCCCCCAAGGATCAATGCCGGTATTTGTAATAGAATAGAACCTTTCCATCCGAGTCTACCGACCAATCGATTTGTTTCTAACTTTAGATTTGGAGTTATATAATACGTAGATAGTAAATCAAGCACACGCCCTAACGCAGTAATAGCAATATTGAAAAAGTAGTACAGGAATGTCATTATATTTACATTTCAATACGTTTTCCGCAGACTCTACAAGCCCCTTCCCCTTTTGCAAGCCAATCTTCGAGGCATTTAGCATGATAATACGTTCCACAATACGTGCAGAGATATGCTCTAGGATCTTCTGAAAAATCAAAAATTATATGACAAATTGGGCACACAGCGGCAGCAATCTCTTCTGTCTCTTTTGTTATCAATGCAAATCGCGTAGTTTCTGCTTCCGTAGGCAAATCAGAGGCATATTTCCTATGCACTTTTTTTACAAGATGAACTTTTTCAGGTACTTTTAATAAGAAAAAGCATCGAGGACACCGAAAAATGGTTGGATTATTCTCCGGAGGCGAATTTTCGGCCCAATCCGCTGCGCAATGTAGATGTAGTGGCGCTTTGCAGTTGCTACAATATCTCCCACAACTAAAAAAGGGTCCATGACATGTGTGACAGTCGTATTGGTAGCAGATAAGACATTTTGTTTTCTCCCGCCCCGTTATTAAGTTGATAAGTTCAGTCTGATCTTCAGATGCTTCTATGGGTCTAAATAATTCTCCTGCGATTATATTCAAAACTGTGGCATCAGTAATAGTTTTCTTTTGGGCTTCCGAATAACTAATTTCTTTTTTAGAAGCAAGAGTTAATAGAACTTCAACCAGGGATTGTGTCTCAAAGACTCGTGAATATTCCCCCTTAGTACCTACCGCAATTTTTTCGAGGGTACTTTCCTCATATGCAACTCCTAATTCACTAATACCAATAGTGTCAATGTATATTTTCATTCGACCAGCGAGAGTAGTCATTTTAAAAGGGTCGATAGTACTGCCCCACGGTTTGCCGTCACTAATAACAATTATTCGGAAAACCTTTTGTCCTAACATCTGAATTTCCTTTACTAACAGTTGAATTGCGACAGCTAGCCCTTCTCCAATACCAGTCGCTCCTCCCGCCTTTAAAGGTTCTAAACTCGAAAATAACACATCTGGTTCATTTGTCAATTCGGAAATTACATTACCCTTTGAAGAAAATGCTACTAGAGCAACTCTATCCCGATTATCTATCTGAATCTTTCTTTTTACGAATCCCCTTATAGCTTTTTTCACAGCTTCTAATCGGCTCGGTGCAAAATCTCGCCGAAACATTGAACGTGAAACATCCATGCAAATAACAATGTCTTCGAGTCGTTCTTCAGCCACCTACAGTCACCATGTTCTTATCGAAAGCTTAAAAGAAAAGTTCCCTTTACTTTTGATAAATCTATCCTTCTATCCTCATAAGTTTATTTATCTAAAATACCGTTTAAAAGGAAATATATTGTGATTATTTAAAGATTATTATTTGACTATTTTTCATTTCTTCTCACAAAATTCACAAGAACTTGATTCTTTCCAAGTTTCACAGGTGAAATTATAGAGATCAAGGATAATTCGATTTGGGAAACTATCAAACCATTGAAAAATCCAATGAATCATCAAATCTATACCCATCATCGTGGCAATTGAAGCAGTATATACCGTTGTTTTACTCGGCAGTTCACTAGAATCAGTCATTTGACTTATTGGAAGAAATTTATGTTCATTTATTTTGTTTAATTTTAATAAATCACGAAACTTTTTATCTATTGTATAAATTGCTGCCGTTAAACAGTTATAACATGGGTTGCCTTTGGGATGTTGAAAAAGAATCATAGAAGCATGCCCATTAATAGGATCAGTACCTGAGAAAATCATCGGCTTTTGATACTTTAGGCATAGGTTTGCAACCGCTAGCTTTTTGACTTCAGGAAGATCGAGTGCATTATAAATGAAATCTGCTTTTTTAACGAGTTGAATAAATCGTTGCCAATCTTCGAAAATATTAAAATCGTGTCCCTCTATCTGAGAATCGAGGGAATGAAACGAAGAAAGATGGGCTGCAGACCTTTCGACCTTTTGTTTTCCGATATCTTTTTTGGAATACAACAATTGTCGATTTAAATTAGAGGATTCAACAAAGTCTAGATCAATAATGGTGAGTTTTCCAATCCCTAATCGCACGCACGCTAAGCCTGCAGTTGAACCAATACCACCCAATCCTACAATTAAGACATGAGTTTTTTTTAATAGTTCTTGATTCCATCTACGAATTTTAATCTGTTTCTCAAAAAAATCAGATTTGTTTCTCAAGAAAAGGCAAATCTCCACATATTTCCTTACTTGAAAAAATAAATTCAAATGAATTTTTTAAAAATTTATTCAGTTTTTGCGAGTTTATCTTCAACCGCTTTCAATTTAACGAGTATTTTTTCGAGGGCTTGGTTCTGAGTAGTCTTCATCTCATCAATCTTTTTATTTACTTTTTCTAGTTCCTTTGCAACAATTGGTTTAATTTGTTCCGCTAGTGTTGGTGTTTTTTTTGAAGCATCTTCTTTAGCTTTTAATGATTCTTTAATACCTGAGATTCTCTCCAGTACTTGAGTCTTCATGAGATCAATTGCATTGCTTAATTCATCATGTGTGGCTTCAATTGAGAGCTTGAATTGATCTACCAAATCTTTCTGGACATCATCTAACGTATCTTTCATTGAATTGAGATTTTCAGCAACTGTTTCAGTTAATTCTGAGACTTTGACACCTATTTGATTCATGATTTCTTCACGTGATTTAACAACATCATCTATAATTCTATCCTCCATGTCAGAAACGTCATCGGCAGTTTTTGTGAGTACTTCCTTCTGATCGCTAAAATTCGTAGCCATGATGTTGGCTAATCCCTCATGGCTATCATCAATTTTGGCTATTACTTGTTTTCTCAGTTCCCCTACACCAATGCTGAGCAATTCCTGTAATTCGTTGAGAGTTTTTACTTGTCTATTAGCAAGGTCTTGAAATGCTGAAGCTGTTGCTTTACTTTGTTCGTTTGACGCAAGAAACATAGGAGGAAGGACTTCTTCTGTAAAGCGGCGAAATCCACTAAGCATTCCTTCAAGAATAGGATCAATTGGTATACTAGGTACTGTAATTTCAATATTTCCAATAGGCGTGGTAGAAATTTCTACACCCCCAATATCCGTTGATGTACCCCCTAAGGCACTCACATCCTCACCAAATTCTGGAGCGAGTGGTTGTTTAAGCAGACTTCGCTCTGACATTTCGTAGAGTGATTTAACATGTTTCTCTCGGTCAATTTCTTCAATTTCCCAATGGATTGAATGAAAATCAGACATGGTCCCTAAATCTGGATTATCCAACTTGAAGACATCAAATCCTGGATGTCCTGGTTCGGATACTTTCGTGTGATCAAATACTAAGGCAACTGCTTGTGGATTTGGCCCTTGATAACCTAACTGATTCGTGATATCAGTACTGGATAGAAAGAGACCTAAACCTGGATGTGAATGGTACCAACCCACGATGAACATATTCCGTTCAGCTGACCATGAATCTATCTGTGCCGATTTAATATAATGTTCATCATTAAATTCAACCTCCACCGAACTCCCATGGGCCATTGGAACTGCTTTCTTGACTAAAACCTTATCCTCCTCAACAGTTCCAATAAGAAATCCATAAACTTCTTTCCACGCATCCATTGGGATTTTTACATTCGCAAAACGTGTTGCGTGCAATATAATTTGTTCATATGATTCAAGACTTAATACACATACTGCTGGATCTTCGAATTCTGATTTTCGACCTTCGGTTTCTTCCTCTGAAGCCTTGGATTCATCTATTTTTTTTCCTTTCTCCTCTTTTTTTTCTTTTTTTTTCGGCACGAAATTCCCACCGATATAATCTTAGTTCTTTTTTCTATTTATGATATTTTTACCAATTAAATCAAATATAGTAAAACGCTAACTTATAAGAATTTTGTCAAATCTCTTTGAACACGCCTAATTTTAATTTACATAACTTTTTAAAGAACTTTAGTTTTTTTCAGCTTTTTATAGTAATTTAACCCTTTCTAACGAACTTAATCTTTTATCTTCTCTTATTAACTCATAAAAACGTTAGCTATAAATAAAGGGGAAAATAAGATTTAGTAACAATCCGAACTAAACTTTTAAGTAGTATATGTGTAATTCTTTATTATCAAATTTAATGGTCCTCTAGATAGAAGGGTTGAAAAGAGAAGATAAAATAGAGAAAATAGGTGAAATTTGGTAATTTAACGAAAATTAGCCTTGGTGAAAACACCCATGCGTGAAGAAGTTGATTATTCAGAGGCAGTTCAGTCTTATTTAAATGATAACACACTCGATATTCAACCTTGGGTTGATCGGTTAGATCACCTTCGAGTAACTATTACAGGTTCTAAGGGTACTCCTTTTGAGGATGGTAAATTTGTATTTGAAATAAAAATGCCCTCTAATTATCCTTATAGTCCACCTTATTGTTTTTGTCAAACTTTAATTTGGCATCCAAACATTGATCCATCCGTTCCCGCTGGAAAAACCAATATCTGCCTCGATCTCATTAATCCCGATCTTGTTGGGAAGGTCGATGCCCAGACGGGCGCCTCCGGTTGGACTCCTAGTAAGACTTTAACGAATGTCATCGAAGCTTTGAAAGGAATGATCCATATGCAGCCTCCTTTCTGGAATCCTTCGGATCCGTTAAATAACAAAGCTGGTGAAATGGCTTTAAAAAGTCCAAAAGCTTTTAATAAAAAAGCGAAAGAATGGACTCAAAAATACGCTCTTCGGTAATATCTGCGTCTCGTCCCTCTTATTTTTCAAAATACTTCTTATAATAAAAAAGTTGTATTATTCAATTGGTTTATAATATTCTAGAATTTCTGAAATACGAACAACCTGAGTGGGATGCCCACGGTGTTCTCGATCAAACTTTTGCTCTTTTTGTATTATTTCATACGTATTCCCTATTGAAATATACACTCGACAACGATGACAAGCCTTCACCATTCTGTCAGCCATTAACTTCACCATCAAAACTATTCTTTTAACTTTCTACTTCTACTTAATTTAAGTGTTTTTTCGTTTAAAAAAATTGTCAAAGTTTTAAAAGGAAATCTATTTTTCAACTACTTATGAAGGATAGGAATGATTCATAAAAGGATAAAATATATATTTCCCTTAATTTTATTGGAAATAAAAACTCTTTAAAAAAAGAGGATTTCAGTTTAATTTAAAGATGAAATGTTGTTCCTACAACTCCCAATGTCGTGTTATCATGCATTAACGAAAATAATTTTGTGTTGAAATTAAAACCAGTACAGTGCATCCCACATACAATTTCTGGACTAATATCATTGAAAGAATTAGCTACTCTATTTAAATGGTCATCTGAAGCCCATATTAAATGAAAACCACCAATCACGGCATAAATCCTTTTAACCCCAGATAATTTTTGGCCATATCTAATTGTATTTATTATACCCGTATGGCCACAACCGGTTAAAACGACAAGTCCTTTATCTTTTACCTTTATATAAAGTGCAATTTCATCTCGAAATGTTTCCTTTTTAAAAGTCATTTTATCTATTTTAAGAAATAGATTACTTGTTAATTCAGTCTCATCAAACAACTCAATTTCCCCTGATGTCCAAACCCCAGAAGCTAACTCAACTGGAGTTCGTGTTTCAATCAACATTTGTTGGTTATCTACTGTTATTTTTTCGAGAAGTTTCTTTTTTAAACCCGGCATTTCATAAACCTTTCCCTCTTTCTTGAATGCTCTGTACTTTTCTTTTAATATTTCAACATCCACCATTTCACCAGATCGACTCGCGTAGACAATTTTTTGCTTATAAATCTCAGGAGACACGATTATTTCCTTTCCAGGGCCTAATAACGGTAAAACTTTCATTAAGGTTCCAAAGTGGTCAATATGTCCATGTGATAAAACAGCTTTTTGAAAATTTTTCGGGTTTACTTTTAATATCTCAAGATTTTTTAAAATAGCAAACCCCATTCCACCAAAATCATATAAAATATTTGTTCCATTCACTTCGACACTCATCGCTAACCCATGTTCGGCAATAGCAGCTACAACTTTTCTCATTGGTTGAATTACTTTTCCTTTAAATCGTGGCTCGGTCAGAAAAGTCAGATCTGTAGTATTATTCGTTAAAACCGTTATTTTTACATTCTCTACTCCATCTCCAAAATCTACACTCATTTATTCTCACCTTATTTAATTGTTTCAATTAATGTAACTTGAATTCCATATATATTAAAAAGATCATTACAAAATGTTAACAACAATCAAGAAAAAATGTGATATTATGTCTGGTTTAGATAAATGTCCGAAATGTGGAAAAGATTTAGATGCACCAACAAAAGATTCTATTAAAGCATTAAAAGGACCCGTATATTGTCCTCATTGTAAAGCAGAATTACCTGTCTTTAAGGCAATGTAATCCAAAAACATACTCCTTTTCTTTTTAATTTTCAGAGTCAAAAAGTTCTTTCATATCTCGCAAATAACGCAGTCCAGAAACATAACTACAAGCCAATTGATTCTTTTGAGCAATATGGCGTATTGCCCTTATTCCTTCATAATCTTTCCTATGAGAAAAAACAAAGATATTGTGTCCTACATGTGGTCTTAAACGATTAATGATCTGTTGAATTCGTCTTTCATCTGTCATTCCCCCTGTTGTAAAGGCAAAATTCATAAATAGTTTAAATAGAGGCTTGAGTAGATGACGCAACGCATAGATTAAGTCACCCCATTTAACTAAGACTTGCCAATAAAAATTTCTTGGGTCGGTATCTACAGGAAGTAATTCGGTCAGAACATAATCAACAGATTTCATGCAGTTTATAAGAGGAGGATCGGGATCGACGCAGGAATCATTCAAAATTAGCAAATTTTTCGAGCTAACGGATTTAACTTCATGCTGAATACTTTTCACTAAAGCTGGTAGTCCTTGAATAAAATGATCCGGATCGCGGGAGTGATCGTAACATCTCACGCGATAATCTACTCGGTCAAGATAGATCCCATTTACTTCATATTCTGTTAATAGAATACGGGCTTGATCTGTAAAATAATCAAACCATCCGGAGGCTGGACACATTAATTTTGTATGAAAATCAAATTTATCATAATACGGAAGAAAAATTGATGAAAAAGCAGAATAAGGTTTTCCCCAATGATTTTTTGCTCCCCATGCTTTGCCATTTTTTTTATAAATCGCTCCATGCGTTGCTAATTCCGTTACATCAAGATAAGGAATAAATCTAATTCCATAATTCTTAGTTATCTGAATCATTTTACGAAAAGTTCTTACATTCCAGAAATTAGTATATTCCCCCCAAACAAAATCTGAATAATAATCCTCTAGAATTAAAGTTTTTACTCCAATTTCCTGCGCAAATTTTATATCCTTTTCAAAATTCTGAAGCCCTTGGGCGTCATATTTTTTCGCCGTTGAATAAACATGATATAAAGCAAACCACGCATTTTCCATTAAGATTCTTCCATTTAAAAATCTTTTATTTTAAAATTTTCACATAAAAATAAAAATAATGGAATTCAATATAATAATTTAGTGATTTTGATTTTCGTACAGGGGATTAAATTATGGCTGAAATTCCACCAGAAGAACGGGACGCACTTCTCGCTACTGAAGCACAACAGGTAATGAATGAATATCAAACTGAAATTGTTAATGGGTCCATTAGTCGAATGCGTATATATCTCTCAATAACCATCGATAAACATTACGTGCTAGGAATTGACTACAGCAATTACCCTGCGAGTCCTCCAATGCTTACATTACAGGAGGCAGTAAAAAAAGTAGTAGGTGATCCTTCTAATTTTGATATAATCAAAAATTGGAACGCGGAAAATCCTCCACATATAGCTGAAATTATTCGCGAAATTGAGGGTAAATTATATGAAGATAACAAATATTGGGAACAAGAACGCATAATGAGTGGAGAATTTGATACCAAAAAAGTTGCAGGAACCTCTAATAAGTTTAAGATTAGGATAATGACCTATGGATTAAAAGAATATCCATTCATCATCATATTACGTGACCCCCCCAATCCTCCTGAATTTGAATTATCACCCGAAATTGAGCAAATGGTCGGCCCACTTGAAAATATTTCAATTTACAAAGAGTGGGATGCCTCTACAAATCCTATTATCGATCTTTTACGGGAAATAAGCTGGAAAATTGATAAGCATAGTCGATTAGGCTTCGAAATTGAATTACTCGAAAATGCATTGAAGAATGTTACGTATGATCCTGCAACTCGAAAAATCGCAGCAGAAGTAAAAGGGGCTTTGAAAACAAGCGATGTCATCTTTAAGTTCGCTGTTGATATTCCAGAAGATTATCCAGCCTCCCGTCCCAGTATATCTTTATTGTCGAAAGTGGAAGATGATAATCTAGCCAAACAAATGCATGATTCCGTTGGAAATATGCTGGAATTATGGTCACCTTTTAATTTTTTAATTGATCTTTTCAACTCGATATCAAAGACTATATTTAAGGCTTCTGTAATGGTTTGTATAGTATGTCATAGTCTTGAATGTCCTATTTGTGGCCAATCAATATCTGCATTAGAAGGAGAGGAAAGCTGCACTGCAACTTGCCCTCACTGCCAAAAACCATACCATGCGCACTGCTGGCAAAAAAATATTGAATCTATTGGAAAATGTGCCTATTGCCTTCGTCCTCCCCCCCCACGAGCTGGGCCTCCTCCTGTAACTTCCCCCCCTGACGAGTCTTCTGGCGGAGAAGAACCAGATATAAGCTAAAATAAAGATAATTAAAATAAACTAGGTGGAATAGAAATGGGAATTGAAGAAGATTTAAAA
>JABXJU010000157.1 GCA_013375405.1 Candidatus Helarchaeota archaeon | reverse complement strand
GGGCCCAGGAGCCAGCTGCTCCACCTGTTCTAAAAAGATTTCCCTCAGGCATTACCATTTCCATGGTTAGAATTGGGTCACTATATTCGAATTTCGGAATAAGTGCAGGAATTGTTTCAAGATAACTCGTGATCACTGATTTTCCTAAATGAGGAAGCAATGGATTGAGAGCTCTTAGATTGTGCTTTTTAAGCTCTTCTTGAAGCTGACCAAACCTTACTCCAGGTTGGATTCTCGCTGCTTTATTTCGTGTATCAATGTTCAGGATCTTTTTCATTCTTGTTAGCTTTACTATAATTCCACCTTGGGTTGGTATTCCTGATCCATAAAAACCAACATCAGAACTGCGAGGTATGACTGGCATCTTAATTGTATTTGCAAATGTAACGATTTCTTGTATTTCTTGAAGGTTTTCTGGTAATACTACATAGTCTGGTTTTATATGTGGAGTAAAACTGTAATCTTTGGAAAAATCCGTGAGAGTGTCATCGTCATCTAAAACATAATCAGAACCAACTATATCCACCAACTCTTTTCTTACCATCTTTTAAATCTCCTAAAACCGCAACAAACTCACAAAATTCATCTCCAGCAAGCCGACCTTTATTGTATTATAAGCCAGGCGATTAGTATTATCATGAGTTCAATGCTATTTATTATTTCATTTGTTCAATAAAATTGTAAAAACACTATTGTATTTGACATTTATAACATTTATTACAATTGTTATAAAAATAACGCATATAAAAATATTGATATCTATCATTCATTAGACGAAATTTAAATAAAAATACTATTTATTGACTTTCCTTTTTCATGGGATACTCGTATTAATAAAGCACTTAAGACATTAGTGAAAGAATAAGTTGCTCGAGAGATTGGAAATATGCTTTTTTTATTGTTGATTAAGGGGTATTCGAATTCCAGCCTCAAGATCGGCTTTCTCCATTAAACCGAATGAGATTTTATTGATGCTTATCTCAATCTGACTCTGGGGGAGTTCTCGAGCTTTCAATATAGCAGAGTATTTTTCAGGAAGTTTATCAATTCTAAGATTGACACAGTTCGCTGTGAATTCAGAAGATTGGACTATGAGTCCATCGATTCCCCAGGCAGTTCCCTCTTTGAAATCTAGGAATAAATCTCCAAATTCCTTTTTCACATAAGCAGTTGCAGAGCTGGATGTCCCAATGCCCCAATCAAAGAAGATATATCCAGGAACACGGAAATCATTTCCTGAATGCCCATAATTCTCGAAAACAACACCCCGATCGATACCATCTAAAGAATTAATTCCCTGTATATTACCAGGACATTGTTCTTCATATTCTTTTAGCAACTGCATTGCCCAACATGCCCTTAAAGTTGCAATTGCCCGCTCCATGTATTCCTTCTTACCAGTTGATAAATAATAATCCATATAAGTTCTAACGAACAATCCTTGACGTGCATCTGATAGTTCAGCATCCGCATTTTGACTGCAAAAACCTCCAAAGGTGTTAAAGCTGATATAAGGTTGATCCCAGACTTGCTGAAAGAGGCTTAAAATTGACATAACACGCTCTCCGGATTTGAGAAATTCTTCATTTTTGGTGATTTTATGGAGTTCCTTTAACCCCTCAGCGCACCAATAGATGCACAAGGCATTCATCACATGGCTTTGGGTATAATGACAGTAGATATCCATAGGAAAGTTAGTGCAACTAAAGAATGGTTCAAAATCATGCCATTTATCCTGAGGAATAATTTCTGTTTGAAGGTATTTTGCAATTTTCTCTGCAATCGGAATAATACGATCATCCTGGGATATCTTATAATACGCCGTAAGAAACATCAAAGGCGCCGCGCTGCTTGCAGAGCCAATTAAAACATCACTAATAATAGGAGTTTTGTTATCTTCCTTAAAATTCATGTAAACTGGAATTGCCCCATTTTCGAGTTGGATTTCTTCTAACAAATCCAAAAGATCACTGCATCTCTCTAACGTTTCGGGACGGTTCTCAAACTCTTGGTAATATTTAAGTGCCCAATACATCGCCAGAGAAGTATCGACAAGACAGAAGTCGTGAGTATATTTAAATGCCTTCAAGCCGTTAATCGTGGAAATTTCAGTGGCATCCCAAGATAGTGGGAGTACAACGGTGGGGAAGACACCTCTGAAATGGGGTAAATTTAAAACGGTGTTCAATATTTTGTTGCTTTTAGCAACTAGATCGTCGTTTTTCCATAACTCCCCAAAGCAACGAAAGCCATATCCAGTCCTCAAGTTCATAAACCAGGCATTATTCCAAATTTCGGCAACTCGCGTTATCACAGGCAGACTGGTTGTTAACTGAGCAAATTGTTTCAAATAAAAGAGACTATTGGCAAAATTCGCAAGAGTATTGCCCAATGGCGAATCTCCATCGATAACTTGACCAAAATTCCCAGTTTTATGCTTTTTAGCATTTTCTGGTGTAATGAATTTATATTTTTTCTTCCGTTTTCCAAGCCAAGATCCCTGAAATACGCCCCCACAGTCCACACCATTCAATTTGAAATTGACCCAGGATCTGTGCCTTTCAAAAATGGCTTTAAACCCTTCTTCAACGTTGGTGTTATATGGGAGAATCTGGGGATTTAGATTCTTATACAATAATTTTTGACCATAATTCTGCCACAAGAAACCATTTACGCTTTCTAGCACCTCGGAAACCGGAGAATCCTTAAAGATTTTTATGTAATATCCAAAAGAAAGGTTGGTATCTTTTTTAATTTTCATTCTCCTTTTTGGGCTATGTTTGAAAAATATATGTTCAGCAGGTTTATAATTCCCAAACCCATAAGATATCTGTGGATAGTTCTTACTTTCCTCAGGTTTCAGGTTTAAATCCATTAGAGTGGGGTGGGGACGGTTTTTTCCCAAAATTTCTAAATCAGGAATCAATGCAAAACTATATGTTTTTTTGCGGTAGATAATAGCAGGCGATCGAAACACATGATCCCCAATGACATAGTTTTCCTTCGGCCGAATATGCGGAACCCATGTGAAGTCAGGATCGTTTCCTAGTAAAATTGCATAACTAGCAATTAATTTCGAGAGTTTAAATTCAGATTTACTCTTAATCGTATATTTATAATGGATTAAATCGCGATCTACTAGATGAATCTCCAACTTCATTGAGATGTTTGGATCATCTATTTGATAAACCAGTTTGTCGGCAGATTTAGTTTTTATTAAGAGAACTTTGGAAGAGATATTTCCCTTTTCAATAAATAAAAGGGTGCTAAAACCGGATCTATTACTTAAAATTGGAATCCAGTCTTCGGCATCTTTTACTTCTATTCGTTCTGAAGTGTTTTCATCGGATTCTTCTGTCATTACTCTCAAAAATTCATTTTCCAAGTAGTTCTGTGTAAATTTCTACACCAACCAAGGTTTTGATTTAACATATTTCAATTATACACAAGGACTTTTATATGCAAGGAAGATTTTTAATGAATTTACAGAATCTTATTAAAATCCATGTTAACACAACCAATATACTATAACAAATTCCTAGTACGACCGTGAATCTATCTTTTGTCAAATACCTCACCCTTAAGATTCGATCTTTTTTTGGATTTCACGCCTCAAGTCGACTCAACTCTCTTTTTCCTCGCTTGTCCCGGTTATTCTTTGAGTCTTCCATTGATCACTTTCATCCCATCATAACCATGAGTAAATTTTTCCTACCCATCACCATTAATCCCCTAGTCCTATTCTTTCATTTACAAATATGGTCTCCCACATAATTCATAACCCCCTTACTACTCAATCTTATTTTTTATTCCTTCAGGTTTTTAAATTGTTCTTTTTTCTAGGGGATTATCTTCAAGTTATGATTAAAGGTATCCTTCCTTGCTAATAACCCAGTCCTGCGGGGCTGGGTTATTAAAAAAAAATCAAAGATAATGAATCAATAATTCTGCTTTTCTTTCGGTTTATCGATGAAAGGTTATACTAGAAACTTACCTAGATTCTAAGGAAAAAAAAGAAAAAAATTAGGAATCTGTTTCTGTTTTGAGTTTTTTACCGATTTCCAAGCCCTTTTCATAAGCTTTGAGATTAATATCGATGAACTTTTTCGGAACGAAGTTTTCAACGCAAATTTTGCCCGATTCTTCCGTTATTAAGCCTGTTATTCCAACAAAGGCTCCAAACATGATAGAATTCTGAGCTACAGGCATTTTTAACTCTTCAGTGGCAATCTGGTTAGCAGGGATTGGAAACTTTGTGGCTTTCACTCTGAACCGTTTTTCACGGACTGTAAGTGGATCAAATATGGCAATACCACCTTTTTTTACATCGCCTCTATAATTTCTGGCAGCTTCTTCAGAGAAGACCATTAAGACATCCACTGGGACGATCGCTCGTGGATAATCAATCATATCCTCATCGGACAGTACAACTTCTGCCCAGCATGCACCACCACGTGCTTGAGCACCATAAGCCTCTGTTTGTGTCGCTGTTATCCCTTTTTGGTGGAGAATGGCGGCAGCTGCAATCATTTTACTCAAGGTAATTACGCCTTGCCCACCGTAGCCTGCAATTTTTATTTCAGTTCGAGTCATTTCTTTTTCCTCCGTGCGCGTTCGATTAATTCAATGTATTTCTCACTGAGTTCTTTTCTGGGAGACTCCTTAAATTCACCGACAACAAATTTGCCTTTGAGATCTTCTTCGGCTACCCCTTTTGCTTTTTCGATTGTAATTGAATTTCCTTTGATCCAATTAAAAACATCGACCGGTTCAGCCATATCATTCTTTCGTCCAAAGTAGGTAGGACATTGACTCACCATATCAATGAAGCTGAATCCTTTCCATTTAACGGCCTTTTTAACTGACTTGATAAATTGCCTGGGATGTGCTGTTGTCCATCGGGCCACAAAAGTTGCCCCTGCGGTTATTGCCAATTGAACTGCGTCAAATTCTTCTTCTAGAAAGCCATAAGGTGCGGTTGTGGCGTTCATTCCAATTGGTGTAGTGGGTGCCGATTGACCACCTGTCATACCATAAGTGTTATTATGAAGCATAATAAGAACAATTCCGATATTTCGGCGACATGCATGTACAAAATGATTCGTTCCTAATGCAAGATTATCTCCATCCCCTGCCAAACAGATAGGCGTAACATCTGGATTCGCTAACTTTATTCCTGTAGCGACAGCTAATGTACGTCCATGAAGAGTCATCCAGATACGTCCTGGAAGTATGAGTGGCATGATACTATAGCAACCTACACCCACTATAAACGGATATTTGGTCTCATCAAGGTTTTCATCTTTGAAGACGCGATTCATATGCTGCCCGATCGCTCCGTAGCCACAGCCCCGACAAAATAAATGAAAGGCAAATCCAAAATTACGCCCAGTGAATGATACTAATTCATATGGGTGTTTGGGTGTTTCTGCTGAATATGGGGGTAATGACATTAATTCACCGCCTCCCTTATTTTATCTAATAATTCTTTCGGTTCATGCAATCGCGAGATCACAGGTACAGGGGTCACACTCGTGCCATCTTCGACTGCTGCCTCTATCCACACCAACAATTGCCCTAAATTGATCTCTGGAACAATTAATTTCTTGACTTTTTGACTCAATACATTCACTGCTTGTCGTGCGAAGGGCCAAACTGTGATCAATCTGAATAAACCTGCTTTGATACCCTCTTCTCTAGCTATTTTTACAGATCGCAGTGCTGTCCGGAAGGGTAACCCATAACACACTAGGGCAACATCTGCATCATCGGTCCAATACTCTTCAACTTTTACAATCTTATCTTCATTATCTGTAATTTTTTTATTGATCCAATTAACCATGTTCTCTGAGACATACTGCTCTTCAGTGGGAATGGATTGGGGTGAGTGTGTAACTGCTGGCAACCAACCCGTTGGAGGCCAATAATCTGTGGTGATATTGGGTGGAATGCTTATTTTAAATCCGCCAGTTTTTTTATCTGCCAATGTGAACGGAGTGTATTTTTGCCGAGTGAGTGGCTTTCCTTCATCATCATAAGCGACGTATTTACGGGGAATGACGCGCTTTTGTAGTTCGTCTAAAGGTGGAATTTTGACTTCTTCATGGATATGTCCTAGCCACGAATCGGAAAAAATTATAGTTGGAGTTCTCCATGTCTCTGCTGCATTAAAAGCTTCGATAGTTAAATCAAATAATTCCTGGCATGAGCTGGGTGCGAATGCAATCACCTGGTATTCCCCGTTTCCCCCATAATGTGCTTGGATTATGTCACTATGATGGGGGAGGCTCACAATTCCCGCTCCAGGACCTGATCGCTGGACTTCACCTACGACCATAGGCACTTCTATAGCGCCTGCCCAGGACATAGTTTCCTGCATGAGTGAGAATCCAGGTCCAGAGGTTGAAGTCATTGCTTTCAACCCGCTCAAGGCCGCACCAACCACCGCTGAAATAGACCCAATTTCGTCCTCCATCTGGATAAAGCGTCCGCCCACCTGTGGAAGGCGCAAACTCATCCGCTCAGGGACCTCATTCTGGGGCGTTATTGGATACCCCGCAAAGAATCGACAACCGGCAGCTAAAGCGCCTTCGACCATTGCCGTATTACCCATCCAGACATAAGAGCCTGGAGGTACATCATAATCATAAATATGTTTTGGCATATACTCACATCTTTTACGTTTTTTCAATCAATTCCTCAGTAGGTATTACATAGATCGCAAAATCTGGACATACCAATTCGCATGATTGGCAAAATGTGCACTCAACGCCTTCTACGACCTTTGGTGGATATTGCACTTTCGTGTTCAATTCATTAGATTTCTCTAAACACTTTTTCGGACATACTTCTATGCAGAGAAAACAGCCCCCGCATCTATTGAACTGGAGGAATAATGCTTTTTGCTTCTCTTCATTCTTCGTTAACAGTGGAATGCTAAAACCTCCTTGTTTCATTATTTTAGTTCATAGAACCTAGAAAGAAGGATGAATAGTTATTCTAACAACTCTTTTCAAATTTATTTATTTAATGTTTTCTATAAATCCATAAACCAAAATATGAAATGGCACGCTTGCTAAAATTCTATCTTCTTTATCGGGTAAATATCCGCCATGAGATAGGCTCTGAAAGTTTTTGCACGATCTTTTTTTGGGATGGAGAGCACGGCACGCTTTTTTCCATTTCGCAATTCTTTATATTTCACGGAACTATTGTAATTGAACGGAAGAGTCCTGCCCGTCGTTTTATCAACAAGTAAGATGCAGATTAGTGTTGACCATTCAGGATCCTTCTCAGAAATTTTATATTCAGCCACGACACGTTTTTTTGAAGGCACAGCTTCGAACTTATAGACCTCGATACCTTCAACTATTGAATCTTTTTCGTTTGGGATGGTCGCCATTTTAAAGGTGCCAACCCCGACTAACTTCTTGGCATGATTTATAAGCCCCCAACTGTCCCATGTGTTACCCGCGACCTGTCGAAGCAAAGCTGGAAAGAATTGGAACGCGGCTTTCATAAATTGAACCACCCCCCCCATTCGCAAGTAATTAAGCAGCTCCCTTGGGGCTATAGGAGTATCACCGGCAAGCATTCTAAAGAGCGAAATCAAGTTTAATCCCAGAAACTTTTCTATGAGCAGGCTCCCGCCTGTTGCCACCGTTCCACCGGGTTTCAGGAAACCTGAAATACGGAAGAGGTCGAGGGGTATAGTAAATGAAGTTATTTCAAATAGACAATTGCGAGATTCCATCAAGAAAAAGTCATCTTCAATCCTGCCTGAAAAAGCATACAACGTGATGCGCTTCTGGGGAACGCCTTCTTCACCGAACTTATGAACCGCCCAAGCAACAAACGTTTTTCTTTCAGGATCGGATTCAACAATTGAAAAGGGGATAGTTAAGCTTGCAAGTCCAATCTGATCAAGGCTAGGAATGATTCTTGGTTGTGGAACTGCCATGTGAATGATCTTAAATGTCGTATTCTTCTCGGATATGATTGATGTCTCTTGCGGTGCCATTCGTGTTCTCAATTGCACCGTGCTTTTAATGGATGCCGTTTGCCCTTCGCGATCAATATAAGATGTTGATATCTCGAGAGCATAATCATTCTGTGGCTTTAAAATTTTGTTAGGAATGAGATTGATGGTGTTGCGATCGCTTTGTATTTCAAACCTATGTTTAAAATCAGGCTTTGGATCGATTTTCACCGAAGCTGGTATCAAGATGGCGGGGAAAATATTGCCACTATCATGTATAAGAAGCCTTAGACTTATGATATTCGTAGGATCTATATCCTGTATTTCTTCTTTTAGTGGTCTAAGGTGTAATCTTCCGCCAGGAGCAACATAATGCCACAACACGCCTTTTTCCTTAGTAGCTAGTTCCTCCCCTATTGTTATTCCAGGCGCATCTTTTTTTAAATAATAATCATAGGAAAGCCATATTACATCGCCAGTCGAGGATGCGACAGCCAAGCCGTTATGTCCCAATGCAATCGAGGCATTGATGTTAGGATAATCAGTATTGAGTGCCTGGTCTAGGGTATTATATGACCATCTAACCTTACCATTTGGATCGATTGCATAAACCACCCCATCTCCTCCACCAAAATAAATGAGATACGGTTCTTTCTCTTCGGGGTCGGGTCCAATTGAAGCGGAACTACGAATTGCATCTCCGATGTAATATGTCCATTTTATATTACCCGTCTTACCATCAACTGCGTAAAATGTTCCATTAGTTGAGCCAAAATAGACTACATTATCAGGAGCGATGGCAGCAGACGCATAAATGTGGCTACCTGTGTCTACTTTCCATTTCACTTTTCCATTCGCGCCATCTACTGCACTCAATTTTCCACTAAATGAACCCTGATAAATGATACCATCTTTACTAATGGCAGGTGATGAAACTAGTGAACCACCCAAGTTAGTTTTCCATTTCAATCGACCCGTGTTCATGTCAAGCGCATAAAGGAGATGGTCAAATCCTGCGAGATAAACTGTTTCGTCTTTTCCGAATGATGGTGCACTCCAGATGAGAAATCCCGTTCGATAACCCCAAATCGGTTTCCCATCTAGTGATAACTTGTATAAAAAAAAATCGTCATTTGCCACATAAATCGCATCGTCTGGTCCAAGCACAATATTTGCTTCAAACCAATAATTCGTGCTAAAAGTAAATTGCTCCTTTTTGCGTTTTAGCACGTTATAAGTCCATTTTTCTTTGCCGTCTGGTGTATAAGCATGGATTTTGCCATCACCAGCCGCGATATATACGGTGTCATCCTTCCCGACACAACCCGCAGAGTCAATAATTTCACCAACATCATGTTCCCACAGTTCTATACCCTCATGAGGATCAATAGCGTAGAATTTGTGATCAGCACTCCCGACAAAAAGTTGCTCTTCAGAGTCGATGATAGGTGTGGAAAAAATAGCATTCTTGGTCCGGAAATGAATAGCTTTTGGGGCTATTCCTGGATTCTCCCATTTCAGATTCTTTAAACACCCAGAATTTCTTATATCGCCCCTCATGGTAGGCCATGGCGCATTTGATTGGTACGGATTCTTATGGCTAGAGATTTTATCTTCAGATTCAACCCTTTTGTTTTGCTCAGATGTCAAAAGAGAGGTCCTCATCCAGTTTTTTTTTACCAAATATCATGCGTTAAGAATTTAAATTTTTTTTAAGGAGATTAAAATATTTATTTATTCATCATTTTATCCACAATTTTTTAATAACTAGTTTGTTAATAGAGATATTATTTAATTGAAGACATTAGGTTTTCCTGAAGGATTGCGGATTTGATTTAAATGAATATTAAAATAAAAGAAGGCATAAGCGCTGGTCTAATGATTTTTGTATTAGTTGGATTACTTATCACCGGCTTAGGACATTTGCTCTCCCCTGTAGGGGGTATATGGAACTCAAGCAATCAAGCCTATTATCCTGAGTACATGGAGATACATGATTCCTCATTAACTGCTCAAGTAACGGTCTATCGCGATCTAATGGGAATTCCTCACATTTTCGTAGAGTCAGAGGCGGATTTTGCATTCGCTATTGGCTACGTTCAAGCGCAGGATCGATTATTCATGATGGATATAATGCGACGATTCGTGAAAGGGACAATTTCCGAGGTAATGGGACCTGGCCTTCTTGGCACTGATCAGAATAATCGGTTCCTTGGGTTTACTAGATTGGGACGAGCGATGTGGGCGGCTCTACTGAATCACTCAGATCCTGAGGCAGCTAATATCGCATCTTTAATACAACGCTACTGTGACGGCGTAAACCGTTATATTCAAGATAT